>CAYOTU010000052.1:12532-13225 GCA_964406905.1 uncultured Myxococcales bacterium
ACAAGTCGCTTGGCATTGAGCCTATTCCTCAGGCGCTGCCGCGACCTCGATATCGACGGTGGCCGGGTCGGACTGAAGGAACTGGGCCGAGGTGGCCTCGTAGACCACGAGGCACACGGTGTAAGTGCCGGGGAGATCAGCATAGAACGAGCCGGTGCAGGTGCCCTCGGTGTTGAGGTGGGCTGTAGAGTCTGCCGGTTTGTCCAGGAGCATCCAGATGTAGCCGTTATTGTAGATCGGATCGCCGCAGTCGCCCTCGTGGCTGCCGCAGCCGTTGACAACCACGTTGCTGCCAGCGGAGAAGCCCGGGTAGTCGTCGGGTGAGCCCAGATCCGCTATGGGTACCAGGCACTCTTGCTCCGAGAAACCGTTGAGCTGAAAGGTCTCCTCCATGGGATCCTCGATGATGGGGTGGTCGTAGGTCACCTTCAAGAAACCCTGAAGGTTCATGCTATGCGGGGAGAACTGGACCTCCACGGTTTCCACGGAGAAGCCCTCCACCGTATCGCCTACGGGCCAGTCAGCGGCCAGCGCGAAGTCTTCGGAGATCCCGTTCCACTTGTCAGTGACGATGACCGAGTTGACCGTGCAGGGTGCGTTGCCCTTGTTGATCAGGGTCACGAATTTGGACTTCACGTCCTGGGGCGAGATCGAGTTGAAGTTGAGCTGCGCATTTATCGGTCCCAGTTCCAG
>CAYOTU010000053.1:0-13116 GCA_964406905.1 uncultured Myxococcales bacterium
TTGTCCGGGTCGGGATGATCGATGGTATCGGGGCCGCCGACGCAGGTGTACTCGCAGCCGTTGTCGTTATCCCCGTCCAGGTTCTGGTAGCCCTCGGCGCAGGGCCCCATCTGGCACTCGCCATCCACGCAGAGGGCCTCCGCGTTGTCGTATTCACAGGTAACCTGACAGCCGCCGCAGTTATCTATGTCCGTGTCGTAAAGAGCCGGATCGAGGCCCAAGCACTCGCAGACCTCGGATTTCGGGACGCACTGCATCGTGGGATTGCCCGCACCGTCCGTCATTTCGATGCAGTCGAAGTCCCCGGGGCAGGGCTCCTCGATGCAAAGCTGTGAGCAGTATTTCTTGGGGTCTATGCCGATATTCAAGCAGAGGTTGCCCGCTATGCCGCAGTCCGAGTGGTTGTAGCACTCCTTGACGCAGAGGTTGCTGGTCTGGAAGAGGCAGACGAATTGTACGTCCGGGAACTGGCCGGTCTGCTTGCAGACCCAGCCCTCGGGGCAGTCCTCGATACAGATTTTGGTGCAGACGAAGCCGTCGGGGCCCTCCACGCAGAGTCCGGGATCGCAGCAGTCCTCGTTGGAGATGCAGGGATCGAGGAAGGACAGACAGTTCTCGCCGCTGTCGAGGTCGTTGAGGATCTCCGGGAAGCTCCAGTCGTTTTCGTCGCCACCGTCGTTTCCGCCGGTGTTGTCGAGGTCGCTGTTGTCCCCCGCTCCGACGTCTTCCTCAAGGCACACCCCGTCCTCGCAGCCGCTGGGACAGGGGTTCAACAGCGTCCACACCAAGCTGCCGTCCCTGCCGAGAGGCGCGCAGTACAGGAGCGCGGCTTCGCCGTCGTCCGTCTCACCGCACACGGTGGTCTCCTCTTGAATGCAACTGTCACCCGGCTTGTCCAGGGGGACCGTCGGCGAATTGCCGGTGCTGCTGCATCCAGCAAGAAATGCCAAGAGCCCAATTGCGAAGGCGCCCATTCCGTGTCTCATCCGTTCCTCCGTGTCCGGTTTTTGATGTCCGGAATCCACAACGTAATATTATACACGGTCAGGCCGCAGGGTGCCACCCGCACGCGATGGCTCGGAGTCGCGTATCCACGCGCTCTGCGACCTGCGGCCACAGGTGGTCCTGCCCGCAGGTCCTGGCTCGGTTCGCGCAGCCTGCCAGGCGGCTCGGGTCCTCGGCCAAGTGTACCAGCGCGTCGGCCAGGGCCATTGGATCCCCGGGGGGCACCAGGATTCCCTCCCGACCCGAGGCCAGCAAGTCAGCGAGGCCGCCGGTCTTTGAGGCCACGGGGACGAGGCCTGCGGCCATGGCCCGCAGGACGCTCGTGGGAGTTCCCTCTGCGCCTCGCTGATAGGGTATGGCGGGCGCGGCCACCACATGGTGGCTCGGGTAGATGGCGTCGAGGGCCGCGGGCGGCTGTTCCCCGAGGAACCGCACCCGTCCGCCCAGGGGTTGGGCCTGGGCCTCCAGCCGGGTGCGTTCAGGCCCGTCACCCACGATGGTGATGATGACCTCAGGCGCGGCTGCTGCTGCCTCGATCAGGACTGCGACGCCCTTTCGGGGCAGGAGACGTCCGGCGACCAGGACCTGCAGCGGCGGCGGTGGGGCCGGGCTTACGGGCGCAGAGCTGGGAGGTGGTACGCCCATGGGCTCAACGAAGATCCGGTCCTCCAGCGTGGGGCAGAGGGCAGCGAGGCGGGCCCTGATGTGGGGGGCAACGGCCTGGACCGCGTCGGTGCCCTCAGCGATCCATCGCAGGAGCCGTCGGGCTAGAGGTGCGGGGAGGGTCTCTAATGCGCGGAGACCTCCGCCGTGCTCGATTATGAGGTGCGGGGGACCTCCACGGCGGCGGAGGGCCGTACCCAGCAGGCCGCATGGGAGGAGCCAGTGAGAGATCACCAGGTCAGCGTTCAGCGCCTCCCTATGCGCGCTCCGGGCGAGGTGCAACAACCCCGGGGGGATCTGTGCGGCCAACCAGGGGCGTCGCCGTAGGGTCTCCGCTACTCCGTCACTGTGGAAGAGTGAGCCGGATCCCGGGGTCACGACGCGGATCTGGTGCCCCAAGGCCTCGAGCGCAGTCGCCAACTCCGCCACGAAGACCCCGCGGTAGTCCTCGGGACCGTCGGGGTAGGAGGTGGTGAGTGTCAGGATCCGCATGGGTCTAACTCCCGCCGGAGCCGCTGCAGGTATGAGCGGGCCAGGACACAGGAGAGCGCCGGCACCGCGGTGAGGGGCCGGATTCCGGTGCCCTGGCCTTCGTAGATTGGGCGCACCTCCACGTCCACTACCCGGGCCCCCGCTGTATGGAGATGGGCCAGGAGATCGTTGGGGAAGCCGTAGCGGCGGTAGACCCGCGCCAGATCCACGCGGATCAGGACCGCTGCCCGGGTCGCGGTGTAGCCGCATTGGGAGTCCACGATCCCGGGGTATCCCGAGGAGAGGCGGGTGAGGAGGGTCAGGGCCACATTTCCCGCCAGGCGCCATCCCGGCATGACCCTGGGGGTGTCCGGGTGGTAGAGGCGGTTTCCTTTTGCGTAGTCCGCTGCGTCGTTCACCACGGGCTCCAGGAGGGCCGGCAGGTCGCCGGGATCCATCTGGCCGTCTCCAGCCATGACCACGAGCACGTCGAGGCCCAGGTCGAGGAGGTGTTGGTATCCGGTCACGATGGCCCCGCCGACGCCGCGATTCGTGACGTGACGAATCAAATCAACCCGGGGATCAGCGGCTCCCACAACCTGGCAAGGCGTGGCGTCGCGGCTGCCGTCGTCCACCACGGCTATGCGGTCCACTAACGCGGGCATCGTCCCCAGGGTTCGTGGGATGTAGCGCTCCTCGTTGAACGCGGGAATCACTACACCGATGGATTTTCCTCGGTACATGGGGCCTCACTGTCCGCTGGATTGTAGGTGCAGTCGTGTGGGGGAGTCAATTCGGCACGGATCGACGTGCCGCTTCCGTCCCTTGGTTCATAGTTATAAACTGGCAAAATGATGGCGTGGATCGACAATTATCCCCGGACAGCCCTGTTTTTCGGGCTTCTGGCTTTGAGCGTAGCGCTCTACAGCAGCTCTCTCGGGAACGCTTTCGTGTTGGACGACGGGCCCGCTGTGGTCTCGAATCCGAACGCGCATTGGCCGCCGGACCTCGCGGGCATCGCTACCACCAACTACTGGGGCAGCCCCCCCCACTACCGGGACCTGACGATCTACCGGCCCCTGACCACCCTGAGCTTCGTGTTGGTGGACGGGGTCGTTGAGGGGGATGCTGCGCCCGCGGCCCAGCGCGCCGTGAACATCGGGCTGCATGCGCTTGCGTCCTGGCTGGTCGCGCTCCTGATCCTGGCCTGGGCCGGGGGCCTCGGCGCAGCGTGGGTAGCAGGGGTTCTCTTCGCACTGCATCCGGTTCACTCCGAGGCGGTCCTCGGGGTGGTGAGCCGGGCAGAGCTGCTGGCCGCAGTCTTTGTTCTCCTGGCGGTCCTCAATCATCTGGGCTGGGCGCGTGAGGAGGCGCGGTCCGCGTGGGTCCGGCGTGGCATCGTCGGGATCTTCCTGGTTTCTTTGGCCCTCTTTTGCAAGGAAAACGGTGCGACGGTGATCGTGGGGCTCCTCCTGGTCGACGGCGCGTCCGCGCTCGGGCGTCGTCTGGGCGCCAAGGGCCCCCGCAGTGGCGCTCCCTGGTGGGTCCATATGGGCAACATCGGTGTCCTGGCGGGGTACATGCTGGTACGCTCCCAGGTTCTCTCGGGGCTCCTCGCCGGGGACCTGAATCCCTACGATAACCCCCTGGTCGGGGCCAGCCTCCTGGCCCGGATCCTGACGCCCTTCAAGCTCCTGCTCATCAACTGCCGTCTTCTGGTCGCTCCCCTGGAGCTGACCTGGGACTACTCCTTCAACCATGTCCCGGTGGTGTCATCCTTGTGGGATCCCGTCGCCTGGGGCGGTCTGGCCGTTGCGGGGGTAGCGCTGGCGCTCCTGGTCTGGGCGTTCCGGCGGGACCGCGCGCTCGCCTCGGCCCTGGTCCTCTTTGCAGCCTCCTACTCGGTGGTCTCGAATATGGTGTTTCTCTCCACGATTATCATGGCGGAGCGTGTTCTCTATCTCCCGTCGGCCTTCTTCCTGTCCGCTGTCGTGCTGGTGGGGGTGCGGGCTTGGCCGGGCGAGGAGGCATCCTGGGCGCGCCGGGGTCTTATCACAGCTCTGGTGCTGGTGAGCTGCGGCTTCGCTGCGCGGACTGCGGTGCGGATCCCCGAGTGGCGTGACGGCCTTTCGCTGGCCGAGGCCGGGGTGCGGGTAGCACCGGACAGCGCCAAGGCCAGGCACATGCTGGGCCATGAGCTGGCAGCAGCGGGCCGTACAGCGGAGGCGCTCTCACACTATCGGGCCTCCCTGGCCCTGGATCCGACGGACTTCATGGCCCATTTCAACCTGGGCCTGGCGTTGCATAAAGAGGGTCGTAACGACGAGGCCATGATGGCCTGGGAGGCAGCGCTCCTCACGAGCCGGGGGACCCACGTGGACTCCCGGGCCGCCCTTTGCACCACAGCTCTCAAGGCGCGGCGCGGTGATCTTTTGAAGCGGTGGTGTCCCATCCGGAGGCGATGAATGAATACAGCGATGCTCCTTCTGGTTGCGATCCTGGCCCTGATGGGCGGTTACCTGATCTATTCTCGGTTCATAGCGAGGCTCATCGGTCTCGGATCGCTGAAGAAGACCCCAGCGCACACGATGCGGGACGGGGTGGACTATGTCCCGGCCCGGATGCCCGTCCTCATGGGCCACCATTTTGCGAGCATAGCAGGCGCGGCCCCGATCATCGGGCCGGTGATCGCAGCCCAGTACGGTTGGCTGCCCGTCTATCTATGGATCCTGTTCGGCGGGATCTTTTTGGGTGCGGTCCACGACTTCGTGACCCTGGTGGCGAGTGTCCGGAACCGTGGCCTCTCCGTGGGCTCCCTCATCGAGAAGTACCTGGGCCCCACGGGCAAGCTCCTCTTTCTGGTGTTTGCGTGGGCGACTTTGCTTCTGGTGATAGCGGTCTTCACCGCCGCTGTGACCAAGACCTTTATCAAAACCCCCGCGGTCGCGTCGGCGTCGATCCTCTTTATCCTGCTGGCCGTGGGATTCGGGGTCGCGGTGAACGTGCTCCGCGCCCCGTTCTGGCTGGCGACGATCGTGGGGGTGCTCCTGTTGGTGGCCTGCCTCTACGGGGGCTTCGTCCTGCCCTTTCCCCGGATCCTGGAGGCCGGCGGAGGGAGCGATCCCATGGTGATGTTCTGGACCCTGGCGCTCCTGGGTTACATCTTTATTGCGTCGGTGACCCCGGTGAATATCCTCCTGCAGCCCAGGGATTTCCTGAACTCCTTCCTGCTCTACGCGATGCTCGGTATCTCGGTGGTGTCGATCTTCGTCTCCCATCCCACCGTAGCGGGGCCCGCTGTCACGGCCTTCGACGTGGAGGGCCTCGGTCCCCTCTTCCCCCTGCTCTTCGTCACCGTCGCGTGCGGCGCGATCAGTGGCTTCCACTCCATGGTCGCGTCGGGGACCACGGCCAAGCAGCTCAACAAGGAGACCGACGCGCGGCCCGTGGCCTACGGCGGCATGCTCATCGAGTCCCTCCTGGCGGTCATAGCGCTGATCAGCGCTGTCTACGTGGCGAAGGAGATCTACATGGGCCGCCTCTACGGAGCGGGCGGCAAGGCCAACCCGATCGGCACCTTCAGCGAGGGGATCTCCCACTTCATGGTCTCCATCGGAATCGCCCAGGACTACGGGCGGGTCTTCATCGCGCTCACGGTGAGTGCGTTTGCGCTCACCAGCCTCGACACTGCCACCCGCCTGGCCCGCTTCACCCTTCAGGAGATGTTCCAGCGGGGCGAAGCCGAGCCCAGGGGTGCTGCCGCTCTGGTGGTGAAGAACCGCTTCGTGGCCACCACGATAACAGTGGCTGCGGCCTTCGGCCTCTTGTCGATGACAGACAGCCTGAGCCTCCTCTGGCAGCTCTTCGGGGCCGCTAACCAGCTCCTGGCCGCGCTGGCCCTGATGGCAGCGACGGTCTGGCTGGCTCACACCGGCCGCCGCAACTTCTTTACCCTGATCCCCATGGTCCTGATGTACTTGGTAGCCCTTAGCGCGCTGGCGCTGAAGCTGGTGTCCAGTGTTCAGGCAGGGAGCTGGTTCATCGCGGGTATTGTCGTGCTCCTGATAGCCCTGGCCCTCGCCCTGGGCGCCATCTACCTGCGCCGCGGGCGGGCCGCGCCCGGGGTGCGCGTTTCATAGTAGTTGATCGCCCCGTCTGCCTCGGATAGGCTCAACTTGTTCTGTACGTCCCGGCGGAGAGGTGCGCGGCTGTCATGATCCGCGTTAGAACAAGCTTGGTTCTTCTGATGGTCCTGTGGGCGCAGTCCGCGCAGGCTGTGGACCCGGTCTGCGCTTACAACGTGGACACTGGCGCCATGATCTGGGAGGAGATGGAGCCCGGGATCTCCTATGGGGTGTTCCAGCACGAGGGGCGGAAGGAAGATATGTTTGCCAAGGTCTACGCGCACCTGCTGCGCGTGAACCTGGCCAAGGGCTTCCGGCCCCTGGCCATGCGGCCCCAGGGGGGCGGCATGAGGCTTGAACAGATCGCCGTGCAGGTAAACGAGGACGAGGGGCTGGATGTCAGGGCTGCACTGAACGGCGACTACTTCAGCTTCGGCGACAAGGTCAAGGACCCCCTGGGCCTGTTCATAAGCCACGGCCAGCTCCTGCGCTACCCCACCGGGACCTCGAGTTTGCTCTACGACTACGACGGCGGTCTCCACATGGGGGTCTACCAGGTGGAGCAGACGGTGCGCTGGGACGGCGAGTCCATCGTCCTGGACGCGGCCAACGAGACCTCCAAGTGTCGGCGGGACCAGGCAGTGCTCTTCTCCGGCATCTACACAAAAGAGATCCGGGGTCTCAAGGACTGCTGGGTCGTTCACGGTCGCACGGAGTCCCTGGAGCCCATGGTCAACCGGACCCTCACTGTCTCCGTGGTTGACGCTGGTTGGCGGGGAAGCATCTTTGGTCTCGAGAAGCGTGACATCGTCTTCGTGGCCTGCGGAGAGAAGGGACAGGCGGCGCGGGCCTTGGAGGATGGCGGCAGTTTCTCCGTCACGACAAAGCTCATAGGCCTGGATGCTCGGCCCATAGCCGAGGCGATCTCCGGTGGTCCTCGGGTCCTTCGGGACGGCCACGTCGGCCAGGAAGCGAACAAGGAAGGCTTTTCCATGGCCCTCCGCCTCTATATTCCCCAGCGGCATCCCCGGAGCGCTGTGGGGATCTCCGAAGACGGGCGGTCCCTGTTCCTCATGGCCGTCGAGGGCCGGGGGGTCCGCCGTTCCTCGGGGCTCACAGCGTTCGACACGGGCTGCGTCCTGCGCCACGCGGGCGCGTGGAACGGGATGCTCTTCGACGGGGGCGGGTCCGCGGTGCTCATGTATGGCCAGGGCTTCCTCAATGAGCCGCACCATGGGCGGAACTACACATCGCGGGACCTGGCCAACGCGTTGGGCGTGGTGCGCGTGAAATGAAGACGGATGTTCAGGAGGCGGCCCTGGGTCGCAGGCATCCCGTCGGTGACCTCCGATGCGCGGTGCTGGCCTGGGCGGGGCATCTGCACCGCTACCTGATCTCCGGCGGGGTCACGGTCGTAGCGGACTTGTCGCTCTTCTGGCTGCTCACCTCGGTCTTCGATATCTGGTACCTCTACGCTCACTTTATTTCCAGGTCCTTCGGTGGGGTCATCTGTTTCCTGGCGAACAGGTACTACACGTTCTCCCGCCCCGCAGCGGCAGGCATAGCGGGCACTGCGGTCCGCTTTCTCGCCCTCTACCTTGTCTCGTTTCTAATCTCGTCGGTGCTGGTCTATGCCTTCGTAACCGGCGCTGGTGCGGGCGCTGTGTTCGGGAAGTTCGCGGCCGAGTGCATCGTGTTCCTGTTCAACTACACCGTGATGAAGTACTGGGTCATGGCCCGCCGGAGGACTGATGTCTGATCGCGCCACAGTGAAGGGACCCTGCGTGGTGATCCCGGCCTACAACGAGGCAGCGACTGTCGAAGCCGTGGTGCGGGAGGTCCTCGCCTCCCATCCGATCCCGGTGATCGTCGTGGATGACGGCTCCATCGACGCGACCGCGGAGATGGCCGAGCGCGCTGGCGCTACGGTCCTGCGTCACGACAGTAACCGAGGGAAGGGCGTGGCCATGCGCACCGCTATCCAGCATGTGGTGGCGGCGGGTTACGACCCGGCGATCTTCCTGGACGCTGACGGTCAGCACAGCCCCGGAGACCTGGGTCGATTTCTCGACCGCTGGGAGCGCAGCCGCGCTGACCTGATCATCGGCACACGTATGGGCAACCCCGTGGGCATGCCCCTCCTCCGTCTCTTCGCCAATACCTCATCGTCCATGATTATCTCGATCCTGGCCGGGCACTGGATCAGCGACAGCCAGAGCGGCTACCGCCTGGTGAGTCGACGCCTCCTGGAGCGGATCCTGGGTCAGGGGGGCGAGGAGGGCTTCGAGTTCGAGAGCGAGATGATCGTCGACGCACTCCGGGACGGCTACTCCTATTCCGAGGTCCCGATTTCCTGCATATATGGCTCAGAGCGCTCCCACTACAGCGCGCTCGGAGACTCCATGAAGTTCCTCAAGCTTGCGGCCCGGAAGGGCATGGAAAGACTCAACAAAAAGCGCTGAGGAGATCCGCCAGATCGGAGGGAAGGGGGAGCTCGAAGTTGAGTTCCTCTCCGGTTATCGGATGGGTCAGTTCCAGGGTGTGGGAGTGGAGTGCGAGACGCGCTGGACGGAGCGGCTTGTCGAGGGTCGGGTCGCCGTGATCCCGATCGCCGAGGAGGGGATGGCCGTGGATAGCCGCGTGGAGGCGGACCTGGTGCCAACGGCCTGTCTCGAGGGCCAGGTGGAGGAGAGCGGTCGGGCCCACGGGTTCAGCAGAGAGGAGGTTGGTGATGGCGGAGACCTTCCGGCGTGGCTCGTCAGGTTTTTGAAGGGTCAGGGGTTCGGCCCAGCGGGCCGGCGCGTCCGGATGTCCGTGGCAGATGGCCAGGTAGGTCCGCCGTACAGCGTGGCGTCGAAACATGGTATCCAGGGCCGCGCCCGCAGCGTCCGTTCGCGCGAAGAGCATCAGGCCCGAGGTGCCGTGGTCCAGGCGATGCACCGGGAGAACCAGCGCGCCGGTGAGGCGGATTAAGTGGTCCAGAGCCGTGGACTCTCCGGTCGGGGTCGGGGGCACCGACACCAGTCCCGGCGGTTTGTCCACCACGAGGAGATGCTCGTCCTGGTGGAGAAGCCGATCCTCGGAGAGGGACGGACGATACGAGGGCCGACGCCGGTTCGTGTTCACGGTGATTTCGGCCCCCGGTTCGGGGATCACTTGAGGCGTGGCGCAGAGGTCGCCGTCTACGTGGACCTTCCCCGTGGTCACCAGCCGTTTGGCGTCCTTCCAGGAGAGCCCGAGGTGCTCTCGGATGAGGCGATCCAGGGGGATGCCGCCCGGCACGTGCCACCGCTCCTTTATGTGACTTAAAACCAAGCGTATTTGTCGTCTTTGAATTTGCCCATGTACTGGACGATCTTCCGCAGGTTCGTTTTGAAGAGGGCGAAGGGTGGCTTCTTGCGGTTCCGGTGACCGTCAGCCTTGTCCATACAGAGGAACTTCGAGAGATCGTCCACGGTGCGGATACCGAAGCGCATGGCAAAGGTCGGCGCGCCTGCGTCCCCCTTTACAAAACGTCGGAGCGCGGTGAGGCGCTGGTAGGTGCGCTTGTTGAACCGTGAGATCCTCAGGTTTTTCGTCATGTCGGCCCAGGAGCCGTAGGCCGCGCCCTTGAAGGTGCCGCCGTTATCCAGGGAGAAGAGCCGGGAGGGCCCGAAGTCGAAGACGCAGGGCTTTGTCTCCTTGACCTTGCCTGCGATGGACTTGAACTCCACGTTTGCGCCGGGAAATCGGTCCTCGTTCGCGTTGAGGACGTCCATCACCAGCAGGTCCGAGAGGTCTCGGGCCAGGAGCTCCTGGTCCATGACCCCCTTGTAGGTCCCCTGCTTGCAGTGGTCGGGCTTGTAGTAGCGGGTCTTCTGGGTGACCTTGATGTTCACGCCCTTCTTCGGGCGGGCTCCGTCCCGCTTGAGGTGCTTGAAGATCCCGTGCTTCTTGAGTTTCTTCACCTTGCCGATCCCGCCGAAGAACTGGAAGCCGTGGACCCACTCCTTGAGCGCGCCTTCGAGCTGTCCGCCACGGCAGGCCCGGATGATGCGCTTGCGGTTTTTCTCCTTGGGGCCTTTGTACGTGACCTTCTTCAGCGCGCTCACCAGCTTGTCGCAGCCGCTCTTGTCCAGGGTGGTGAGCACCGTCACCGGGAAGAGGGGCTCGATGCCAAGGAGCTGGGCCATGCGCCAGGTGAAGACCTCGCCCCGGTGGTAGGTGTTGCCGCTGGTGGGCTTGAACGCGGCTACGCTGTTCCCTTTGGTGTCCTTGACTTTGACCCAGATCGTGGTGCCCTCGTAGCCTTTGGAGGCCTTGAAGGCCCAGCCCTTGGACGCGATGTCCATGGTCGCCAGGGTCGCCTCCCGAAGCTCAAATCCCTTCATGAGCTTCGCGTGGGCCTTCGCGTTTTTGTTCTCCAGGCGCTTGGCTGCGTCCACCGCGTCCCGGAAGAGGCGGAGCCGGGCCAGGAGCCGGGCGGTGCGGGCCAGATCGTCGGCCCCCCGCACCAGGGGCAGGGCCTCCAGCGCGCTGGCCCGGGCGTCGGTCCAGGTGCCGTCCTCACGCAGGCGTTCCCCCCGACGCATCCAGAACGCGCCCCGCACGGAGTTCGGGATCTTCGACCGGCCGTCCTTGAGGGTGGCAGGCTTTGTGAATGCGGCGGAGACGGCGCTCCCCGGGTGGGAGACCACCACCAGGTCGCAGCTCCCGTGCCAGCGAACCTGGACCGGGAAAGCGCGGCGCTTCGTCAGGGTCTGCTCGTGGAGGGTCATGCGCCAGTGCGCCAGGACCAGCTCGACCTTCATTCTTGTCCCAGTGCGGGTCACCTCGATCAAGGCCGTGAGGTCGCTGCACATGGCCGAGAACACCGGGAAGCGGGTCAGCTTGTGCTTCGACAGGAGGGCCGCCGGCAGGCAGCCGGTGGAGCGGTTCCGCAGGTCCATGCGCAGCTTATCAAGGCTGCACCCGGTGACCGATGCGGACCCCAGGATCTTGCCTCCCGTCCCCACCACTTCGAGCGCAAGGTCCCCGTCCACCTGGCGTCCGGCCAGATAGGGGAGACCACCCTTGGTGAAGAGGAGCGCCTCCCCGCCCGAGGTTACGGTTTCTGCACTGTGGGCCGTCCCCGCTACAACGAGGGACGCCATGGAGATCAACAGGATTCGAAGCAAGGTCGGGCGACGCATCTGTAGTCCTCTCCTTTTCCTCGAACCCCTCTGTTTATCTCATTCTCCCTTCTCGAATACGTCGTAGTGGGAGAAGCGCATCATGAATGTGCCGCGGCCCTGAGTGCGGGTGCGGAGATCTTTGGAGTAACCGAACATCTTCTGGAGGGGGACCAGGGCCTGGACGATGCGGCGGTTGCCGCGGGTGAACATCTCCTCCACCCGGCCCTTGCGCTCGTTGATCGATGAGATGGCGTCGCCCAGGTTATCCTCGATGACTGAGACCTCCACCGACATGATCGGTTCCATCTGGACGGGGAATGCGGCCTCGCAGGCTTTGCGGGCTGCTTCGGCCGAGGCGATGCGGTAGGCCACCGGCTCCAGCGCTCCCTCCTGGAACTCCGCGCCCATCAGGGTGAGCTTCAAGTCGGACATTTGATAGCCCAGGAGGGGGCCCGAGCGAACGATATCCATCGCGCCGTCCTGGCAGACCTCCAAGAGCTCCGGGGTCATGAGGGGGTGCTCGAAGCGGTTCTCGAACTCGACCCCCGCGCCCCGGTGCAGGGGCTCCACTTTTATCGTGGCTGCGCCGAAGATCCGCTTCTCGTCGTGGGTGCGATCGAAGCGCGCGTCGGAGACGGCCTCCTTGGAGATCGTCTCACGGAAGACCACCTGGGGTTTCCCCACGCGTACTTCCAGGCCGAACTGGCGCTTCAGGCGGTCCGTTATGATCTCCAGGTGCAGTTCACCCATGCCAGCGATCAGGCGCTGCCCGGTTTCTTTGTCCTCATGGGAGCGGAAAGTGGGATCCTCCTCGGACAGCTTGGCCAGGGTCTCGTCCAGCTTATCTTTGTCCGCGAGGGTGTTGGGCTCCACCGCCTGGTGGACCACGGGCTCGCAGCCCGTGATGGATTCGTACAGGATCGGGTGGGCCGGGTCGGTCAGGGTGTCGCCCGTGGAGGTCTTCTTCAGTCCCAGGACCCCCACGATGTTTCCTGCGCCGATGGAGTCGATGCGTTTGCGGGCGGACGAGTGCATCAGGAAGATGCGGGACACCCGCTCCTCGAAGCCGTGGGTGGCGTTGTGTACCGTGTCCCCCACGGAGAGCTTGCCCGTGTAGACCCGCAGGTAGGTCATACGCCGACCGTCCCCCATTATCTGGACCTTGAAGGCCAAGCCGGAGAAGGGCGCCCTCTCGATCAGTTCTCGGCGGACGGTCTCCCCCGTCTTGGGGTCTTCTCCGGTTATGGTTTCCAGGTCAGCGGGCGCGGGGAGGTAGGCAACGACAGCGTCCAGCAGGGGCGGAATGCCTCGGTTCTTGAGCGCTGAGCCACAGAGTACGGGTACCAGGCGGTTGGCCAGTGTTTCCCGGCGGATCACGGCCCGGGCCAATTCCAGGGGTACCTCCGTCCCGTCGAGGAAGAACTCCGCCAGCTCGTCGTCAAAGTCCGCAAGGACCTCGAAGAGGGCCTCTCGGGCTTCGGCTGCCATGTCCGCAAGTTCCGGTGGGACGGGGCCGGTCTCAAAGGTAGCGGGGTCGGTCCCGTCCCAGGTGAGGCCCTTCATCTCCAGGAGGTCTACCACGCCCCGATGCTCCCCCTCGAGGCCGATGGGGATCTGGATCGGCTGGATCGCTACGTCGGTAAACTGTTTATGCAGGCTATCCATGCAGCGGTCAAAGGACGCGCCCAGGCGGTCGAGCT
>CAYOTU010000054.1:0-13109 GCA_964406905.1 uncultured Myxococcales bacterium
GGGGGCTCCCTCCTTCTGCGGTGTGACCTCACGTCCGTCCAGTTCCACCCAGACATCGTACCGTAGCGGATCCGCATCCATGGCAGGGCCCAGGGGTTGCTCAATAATATAATCTCCGGAGCGACAGGTCCGGTCGCAACCCCCGTCATGATCCCGATCCCGGCAGGGCCCCGGGTCGAAGAAAGGTGGCTGCGGCTCCCGCGGGTAGCAGCGGCGCACCCCGACCAACTCATCGAGGTCGCTCGGCCCGTCCATGTCCGTATCCCGAGGATCCCAGCCCTTCAGGGTGGCCATGGGGCTGGTGCAGGAGGCCCCCCCAGCCATGTTCGGCGGTCCGTCGCAGGTCCCCAGGATCCCTTCGAGGAAGCCGTCCAGCCCGTCACCATCGCTGTCACGGCTGCCTCCAGAGCCGCAACGACTCTGAAGAAGCCGCGGCGTGTCCAGACGCGTTCGCCCGAACGCGCTGAACAGGATCGTCGCGTCCTTCGCGGCGCCCGCTACACGCAGCTCCGGTGCCAGGCCCAGGCTGTTGTTCACGCCCTGCCACGCTGCCCCCTCGCTGAACCCCTCGGACAGCAGAAAGATGGCAGCGTCACTACCTCCGATCGCACCCGCCGGGCGCCCTGCCACCGCGTAGAACACATCCCCTGGGGCCACCTCTACCTGTGGAATACGTAGCCCCCCGAAGAAGATCCCCGCGTCGTCCCAGACGATGCGGTCGTTTACCCGCACCACGAGTCTGGCAAAGCCCGCGGCCGAGGGCTGATAGGCCGCCACGAGCAGACGCAAATGGGTCGGAGCTGTCGCTGTCCAGCGGAGCCGTGGTAGCACCGCGCTTCCGTGGTCATCGGACCAGGCCACGACGCTGCCCCCTGCGGGATCCCCGGGCTCCGTTGTATCCAGGAGCCAGGCAACCGGATCCGGCGCCAGGTAGCCCAGCGCGGGCCGTAGCCGGGAGAAACGGACGTCCAACCGGTCCCCCGCCGCGACGGTGAAGGTCCGGCTCCAGGCCGGTGTGACAGGCCACCGCGCCCAATCGAGTTCGTCCCAGTATGGCCCGCTGGACATACGGGGCCTGTAGACAGCGGTCCGCTTGTCCTCCTGGATTCGCGAACGTGCCGGGGACAATGTTACGGGCTCCTCCCAGGGGTCAGGGAGCCGCGATCGAAGATCCACGCGCAGCGCCCTGGCGAGTCGGCGTGGACGCGCGTCCAGCCAAGCACTCAGGCGCTTCCGGGAGGCATCGAGCAGCTCCCCGGGAACCGGGGGGAGTGGATCGTCGACCCCCCACAGAGCCGCAACAACCCGATGCTCCGGGCCAAGCTCTGACCCCAGGAGGCACCCCCGCACCCCCTCGTGCCGCACCAGACTGAGCTGCACCTTGTCTGGGCAGGGTCCGAAGGGACATAGGCCCTCCAGGCCTTCGGCTGGTGTAGTCATGCCAGGCTCCGGAGTCGGCACGATCTGCGTACCCCCGCTTCTAACCAGGGGCACTGGCGGCTGCGGAGACTGCTGGCCCGGCTCCTCTCCGGCAGCGAGGGAACCAACGACACCTGCAAACAACAGGAGTGGACCAAGAATCGTCATGAACGGGCCCCTACTCTTTTCCAAGGAGGGGCAGGACAGCTTTCAGGAGTGTATCCACGGAGAAGGGTTTCTTGATAAATCCGGAGAGCTCCCTCGCCGCCTCATCGTCCAGGACACTGGCGCCGGTGTACCCCGAAATCATGAGGATCGGGACCTCGGCCAGGATCTCCCGCACAGCCAGGGTCAACTCCCGGCCGTCCATGCCGGGCATCCGAGCGTCTACGATCAAGACGTCGGGGACTAGATCTCCCCGTCGTATCTCGTCCAGCCCCTCTTTGGGGTTGGAGAAGTTCCGCACCCGGATCCCGTGGGGTTCCAGCATCTCCACAATCATCTCGCCGATGTAGGACTTGTCATCCACCACCAGGACCAGGGGTTCCGCAGCGACCTCATCGTCGTCTGACTCCGACTCCACCACCGCGGGCAGGCTGGACGAGGGGTCGGGGCCCCGGGGAATGAACAGGGTCAGGCGCGCACCCCCGATGGCCGCCTCGCCCACGTCCAGGGCGCCGTCGAACTCCCGAACAGCGTTGAAGACCTTGGTAAGCCCGAGGCCGTCGTGTCTCACGTCGTCCCGGGTGGTGAAGTAGGGCTCCACGACTCTCCTGCGCAGCTCCATGGGAATCCCGGGGCCGTCGTCCTCGATCACCACTGCCACGACCTCGGATGCGTCCAGCCCCGGCGGGACGTCCTTGGTCTCGTCCACGCCACGGTTCTCGATGACGATCCGGATCCTACCGCTGCCGTCCAGCGCGTCCAACGCGTTGTGGACCACCTCGAGGATTGCCTGGATCAACAAATTGAGATCGCCGCGGATCGGCCAGAGTTCCTTAGATGCCTCAAACGAGATCTCGACTTCCCCGAAGCCCCGGATCCCCTCGATGACCTGTTCCAGTCGATCCGCCAGGACCTCACCCGCTATCCGATCGAAGAAGGCCCCGCGGCCGCCGCCCAACTCCAGGAGTTGGCCCAGGACGTCTCGGGTCTTCCCGGCAGCCTGCTCGATCCGCCGCGTGAGGCTCTCCGCCTCAGCGTCCCCCTGGACGCGCTTGTGCAGAATGGACGCGTGCCCGAGAACCGACGCCAGAAGATTGTTGAACTCGTGGGAGATCCGCCCCACCAGGGCTGACATGCCCTCCATCTTCTGGATATGGACCAGGGGCTCGTGAAAGAGCTTCTCCTCTGTCAGGTCGCGCATCAAGACGATGAGCACGTCCGAAAACCGGACAGGGTCCACATGAAAGTCCACGACCCGGCGCTCGCCACCCCAGGTCAGCATGAGCATTTCGTAGTTCTTGGGGAGGGTCGGATCTCCGAGGATCCGCCGCCTGTAATAATCCTGGACCCGCGCCCGGTCCTCCGGCGCTACGCAGTCCAGATAGAGGGACCCCACCAGCTCGTCTCGGGGCGCCTCCATGATCCGCAGCATCGCCATGTTCACGCGAATGACACGACCTGTCTCTCTGTCGATAACAGCCAGCCCCCAGGGAAGATTCTCCATCAAATCTTCAAAGAGGGTCCGGTAGACCGTGGCGGCCTCCGCGTGCCGGTCGTAGGAGTCACGGTCACTTCCCAGAGCCTGGGTCGCATACCATGACGGTGCGGAAGGCCCAGATGTCCGATCCCTAGACATGTCTCCCCCTACTTCATCCGTCCCTTCAGGTCCTTTGCCAGGTCCCGGTCCAACTTCTTGAGGCGCTGGAGGTCTTTTCGGGCAGCTGCCTCCTTCCCCATTGAGAGGTGAATCAATCCCCGGGCGTGGTGACAGGCGGCGAGCTTCGGATCCGCCTTGATGCAGGCACCGAGCGCTGCCAGCGCGCCCACCCCGTCCTGGAGATTCGAGAGTGCCACAGCGAGGCTGTACAAAGATCGCGCGTCTGTTGAATCCAGCTCAGCGGCCCTGCGGTAATGCCCTGCCGCTGTCCGGTAATCCTCCGCCTCCTCCGCTACTCGGGCGAGACCGGCCCAGCCTCCCGCGTGCTTCGGATCCTTCTCGACAATTCTCTCGTAGAGCTTCGTCGCTCGCTGAGCGTCTCCTGCCTCCAGATAGAGTCCGGCGAGCATTGAGAGGCTCCCCAGGTCGTCGGGCTCTTGCTCTAGGACCTTGTCCAGGGCCAAGCGAACCTTGGCCCGGTCATCCATTCCCATGGCCGCGGACGCGGCGATTCGCCAGGTGCGGGCCTCGTCACCGTAGCGGGCAGCGTGTTTCGTCGCCAAGCTCCAGGCCTTTGCGTGATCCCCCGTGCGGTAGGCCAGCGCGGCCGCGTTCCGGAGCGCGTCCGAGGCCTCCGCCGCGTCAGGGTCAGCCTCCCAGGCCTTGAGGTACCACTCTCCGGCCTCTGCCTCCGCACCGGCCATGGCCAACTCCTGACCAAGAAGCCGCCGGGTCCGGGCGTCCTCCGCACCCGCGGCCACGGCCGACTTCAGAGCCTTCGCTGCACGCCTGTGGTCGTCCAGCTTCGAGCAGGCCCGCGCCAGGAGACGCCAGGTGGCGGGGTCCTTTGCGCCGGCTGCGGTGGCCTTCTTCAGCGCTGCCTGCGCTGGCTTGGAGCGCCCCAGGGCCAGGTTGACCCGTCCCAGACGCTTCCAGGCCTCAGCGGAGCCTCGCTGGTTCTTTGTCAGGGTCTCGTACACGGTGCGGGCCTCGTCCCAACGCTTGCCCCGTTCCAGGATCCCGCCCAGTGCGAGGCTGGACTTCTCGTCGCCGGGGTTTGCCCCGACCACCTCCCGGAGGTTGGCCTCTGCCTGCTTGATGTCCCCCTTCTCCAAGTAGGCCATGGCCAGGGCTTTCCGATCCTTCGTGCCCCCGTCGCCGCCTATAGACGCAGCGGCCTCCATCTCCCGCACAGCATCGTCCCGGCGCCCCAGCTTGTCGTAAACCGCGGCCAGGGTCCGGCGCGTGCGGTAGTCATTGGATCGCGTATCCCGGGCGGCCTCAAGATGGACGCGGGCCTCGCCGTACCGTCCAAGCTTGAAAAAGGCCACCCCGAGCATATAGCGCACGGTGAAGCCGGTCGCCGGATCAGCGGCCGCAGATTCCAGAGGCTCCAGGGATCCCTCCCAGTCCTCCCGGAGCCAGAGCATACGCCCCAACTCCATGGACAGCTCCGGACGCAGGTCTCCCTCGTTCCGCAACGCACGCAGTTCCTCCACGGCCTCGTCGTCGCGGCCAAGTTGGAGGAGGCACTGGAGCCGGTTCTCCCGGGCGAGGTCACGGACCTTTTCGTCCTCGTCCTCTATGGCCTCGTCGTATAGCTCCATCGCGTCAGCGCAGCGTCCGTCCCGAGAGAGGAGGAGGGCCAGCTCCAGGCGCAGATGCATGTTCCCCGGCGCCAGCTCCTCAGCGCGGCGCAGAAGCCGAGCGGCCTCCTCCTTCTTGCCCTGTTTGTCCGCTATGAGGCCCAGGTGGTAGATCGTCGGCGGATCGTTGGGCTTGACATCCACAAGACGCTCGAAGTAGCCCTTCGCACCGAACCAGTCACCTTTCACAAAGAGCACATGGCCGAGCGCGTAGAGCAGACGGGGATCCTCACTCGCATAATCCAGGCCCTGCTCGTAGAGGCCCGCTGCCTTGGTGTACGCGCCGGAGGCCTCCTCGACCTGGCCCAGGGACAGCCACGCATCCACCAAGTCGGGCTTGATACTCGTGGCGCGTTCGAAAGAGATCCGGGCCTCGGCGAGTTCGCCGGACTCCTGCTGAATCAGGCCAATCCCATAGTGGACTCGGGCGTTGTCCGGCTGCTCTGCCAGGAGTTTCCGGTACCAACCAAGGGCCCGCTCAGTATCTCCCTGGCGGTGGTAAACCAAGCCCACAGCGAGCATGGCCTCGGTGTAGTCCGGCCGCGCGTCCAGCGCTGCCTCATACTGGATTCGGGCCTCGTCCAGCCGCCCGGCGCGTTCATGGATCAGGCCCAGGGCAAGGCGGGCCTCTGCGTTGCTCGGCTCCAACTCCACGAGGCGTCCCAGGAGGTCCGCGGCCTCCTGGCTTTCGCCCCGACGCTCCAACTCCAGGGAGAGGTTGTGCAACGCATCTTCGTGTTGGGGCTGGAGGGCCAAGACCCGCCGGTAAATCTCGATCTCCTCCTCGTGGCGGCCGCTCTTCCCCAGCCCCGATGCCAACTGGAAGAGCGCATCGGGATCATCCGGAGCCAGGGCAGCGGCCTTGCGGAATGCTGTGTTGGCACGGTCCCACTCGTCTGAACGCTGATAGGCCGCGCCCAGGTTGAACCAGCAATCCGGGGTGTCGTCCTGCGCGCAGGCCTCCTCGAGAACCACAGCGGCCTGATCGGCCTGCCCGTTACGGAGGTAGAGGGTCCCCAGGACCATGCGACGGCCGGAGTCCTCTGGGGTCTTCTTCACCAGCCCCTGGTATAGCGCAATGGCCTCGTCCAGCCGGCCCAGCTTCTCATAGGCCTGGGCCAGGAGATCCCCGGCCTCCTGGACATCGGAGCGCTGCTCTACCGCCGCGCGCAGGTGGACCACGGCCTCGCCGGGCTTCCCCCGCTCCAGGTATACCAAGCCCAGGTTGTAACGAGCCTCGAAGAGATCAGGCTCAACCCGCACTGCCTCCTTCAGGTAGCGTAGCTCGTCGTCCTTCCGGCCCTCCTTCCCTGCGATCATCCCCATGAGAAACAGGGCCTGCGCGTGGTCCTGCTTCATGTCCAGGACAGCGCGCAGGTGGCCCTTCGCTTCACCGTCACGGCCGGTCTCGTGGAAGGCCAGGGCCAGGTAGTAACGGACCGAGAGGAACTTCGGATCCAGCGCAGCGGCCTTCTCGAGGAAGGGGATCGAGTCCCCATGTCGCCCGAGGTGCTGCTCGCACATCCCCAGGTAGAACCAAGCCTCCAGAAAACTCGGCGACTCCTTCGTCACCTTGTGGAACTGGCCCATCGCCGTCTGGATCCGCCCGGAGTTGTAGTGGGCGACGCCTTTCTCGAACGCGGCCATCGCGGCCTCGGTGATCCGGTCATCCGCGGACGCGGCTGACGAAACGAGCAGGAAAAACGCCAGCGCCAGGGACCACGTCTTCACGGTCAGACCATCTCCCAGATTGTAGTCTTGCCCATACCGCCGCCGACGCAGAGGGACGCCAGTCCCTTGGAGGCGCCGCGACGACGCATCTCGTGGAGGAGGGAGACGACGATCCGCAGACCCGTCGCGCCAACAGGATGGCCCAGGCCCACGCCGGAGCCGTTGACGTTGGTGATATCCCGGTCCAGCTCCAGGAGCTGCTCGCAGGCCAGGTACTGCGCGGCAAAGGCCTCGTTCATTTCGATCAGATCGATGTCAGCCAGGGTCATGCCGGCCCGCTTCAGCGCCTTGCGGGTTGCGGGCACCGGGCCATAGCCCATCAGCTCTGGCTCCACAGCGGCCACCGCGTGGTCCACCAAGCGTGCCATGGGCTTGAGGCCGTGTTTCTTCACCGCTTCCTCGGAGCAGATCAGGGCAGCGGTCGCGCCGTCGTTGATCCCCGATGAGTTCCCCGCTGTGACGGTCCCGTCCTTCTTGAACGCGGGGCGCAACCTGGCCAGGTCCTCCATGTTGATGTCCGCGCGGAAGTGCTCGTCCTTGTCAAAGACCTTCTCCCCCCGACGGGTCTTCACGACTACCGGGACGATTTCTTCAGCAAAGCGGCCGTCCTCGGTCGCGTTCGCCGCGTTCAGGTTGGAGCGCAGCGCGATGACGTCCTGCTCCTCCCGGGGGATGTCGTACTTCTCTGCGAGGTTCTCCGCTGTCATACCCATGATCATGCCGGAGATGGGATCCGAGAGGCCCTCCCATAGGCAGTCGGTCATCTCACCGTGCTGCATGCGCTTGCCCCAGCGGACGTCCTTGAGCATGTAGGGCGTCTGGGACATGGCCTCCACGCCGCCCACGAGGATCATCTCCATGCAGCCGGTCTGGATCTGCTGGGCAGCGTAGACCGCTGCCTGCATGCTGGAAGAGCACTGCCTCTGGATCGTGACCCCAGGGACGTGCCAGGGGATCCCGGCCTTGAGCAGGATCACCCTGGCGATATTGATGTCGTCGGACCGCATGAAGCAGTTGCCAAAGATCACGTCGTCGAGGTCTCCGGGATCGATCCCGGCCTGCTCGAGGCAGGCCTTCACAGGAAAGACCGCCAGGTCGGACCCCATCATGTTTTTGAACATCCCGCCGAAGCTCCCGATCGCGGTCCGAACCGGCTCCACGATAAACACGTCCTTCATTCCGTCACCTCCAGGTTGTCTGACAGCGTCAACCTATCAAAAATGCCCGTCAGAGTGTAGCGGTAACCTTGACCCCGACCCGAGGCTCCAGCATTTTGTATCCTGGAGGTGCACGATGAAGCTACCGGACCGACACACCATGCTCAAACGTGGATTCGACGCGATTTTGATCGTCGCGGTGATCTATGCGCTCCTGCTCGCCACGGGCATAATCCGGCGGGGCGGGCGCTTCGATGAGGGCCGCGCCGCGCCCGACTTCCAGGTGCTGAGCCTCCGGGACGACAAAACCCTGAGCCTGGCGGACTTCTCCGGAAAAACCCTCGTGCTGACCTTCTTCTCCACCACCTGCCCCTCCTGCAAGCGGGAGTTGCCCGATCTCCAGGAGCTCAAGGCCGAAGCAGGAGATGACGTGGAGTTCCTCGTGATCACCAACGACAACCCCCAGCGGGTCACCGCGTACATGAAGCAAGAACGCATGGACTTCCACGTGGCCTGGGACAACGGCAACACACACGACGCGTTCAACGTCGACACAATCCCCTACAACGTCGTAATCGCGCCCGACGGCACAGTCCGCGCTGACGTCATCGGCGGACTCCGCAGCAGCGACATCTTATAGCTTAGTCTCCGTGAGCGGCCGGTACCGGTTGATCGGCAGGAGTTGATACCCCTTCAGACGCCGGGAGTGTACTGCAACGTTGTCCTCGTGCCAAAGGGGCAGAACCGGGACCTCCGCTGCCAGGATCTTCTGGATTCGCCGGTAGTACGCTGCCCGTACCTCCCGCCGCCAGGTCCTTCGGCCGAGGTCCAGCAGGCAGTCCACCTCAGGGTCGGTGAAGAAGCTGCGGTTCCCCGTCGTGAAGGGGAGGATCCCGCCCGCGTCCACGATCCGCCTCAACTCCACGGCTCTATCCTCCACCCAGGGGACCCACCTGGTCCGGCATTCATCCGCAAAGGGCCCGCCCACCTCACGGTACCGAGGGGGAAAAAAGCGACGGTCCAGGCGCCCGTACGAGGTGTCGCCTATCCCACCACCGGGATGGGGCGTCCCCTGGGAGTGAAAGAGCCAGCGCAGGATGTCCGGATCGATCACCTCTGGGACCTGGAGGACGTAGAGGTCGAAGTTCCCTTTACGCACGTCCGACAGCAGCGTGGACAGCTCGGTTGGGATGGTCTCCACCGCAACCCCCACCGCGGCGAGCTGGTCCGCCATGACCCTCCCCACCGCGGTCCGGAAGCGATCCGTGGTGACCTTGAGCGTCAGGGTGAGCCTGATCCCCGTCTCAGGATCCCGTGGCAGCCCGGCACCATCCAGGAGGCCTTCAGCGAACGCGCGGTCGAAACGCAGGGGCTCCAGACTTTCGTTTGAGGCCCAATGCAGGGGGGGCAGGATGCTCGCCGCTATGCGCGCCCGCCCCTCGAACATGTGGGTGACGATCCCGTCCCGATCCAGGGCCATGGCCAGGGCCCGCCGCACATCCCGGCGGTCCAGAGGTGCGCGGGTCAGGTTCATGGCCAGGTAGGTGGTGCAAGCGGCAGGGCCCACCTCGATCTCGACCCGTGGCTCATCGACCATGGTCCGAATTAAGGGCGGCGAGAGATTATTCACGGCCAGGTCAGCGCTCCCGGCCAGGAGGGACAGCATGCGCGTGGCCTCATCCCGAATCACCCGCACGACGAGGTAACGCGCCGGGGGCTTCGGGCCGTGGTACTCAGGGTTTCGCTCCAGGACCACCTTCACGTCCCCGTAGCGTGAGACGTACCGATAGGGTCCGGTTCCTATGTAGGTATCGAGCCGCGCCGCGGTCCCCTCCCCTTCCAGAAGGTGGGCTGGGACCAGGCCGATCGCCAGGTCGATGGGAAAGAGCGCGTCCGCGTCCTTCAGCTCGAAGTGGACACGACGATCGCCCTCGGCCCAGACCCGCCTCACCTTCTTGCGCAGCTCTCCGGAGAAGGGCGAGCCCAGGGCCGGATCCAGGAGGCTAGCCCAGGTGAAGACAGCGTCCCGAGCACGAACAGGAACGCCGTCATGCCAGTAGAGCCCCTCCCGCAGGGTGACCACCCAATGCCGGCAAAGGTCAACCTCCTCCCCTTCACAAGCAGGCACCGCGCTCTCAGCCAGATCTGGAACCGGGGTGAGATCCGGGGTCTCGATGGTGGTGAGCCCGGCGAAGATCAGCTTGGACACCTTGGTGGAGCTGGAGTCGGACACGAAACGCGGATCGAGATCTCGCGGCGGCGTCTCCAGCAACAGGACGATCCGATCCGCTCGTTCGCCCGGATCAGCAGGCTCCGAGCGACACCCGACCAGACAGACAGCCAATAAAAAAATCAGTCTTGTTTGCACCACCAGCAGACTCTCCTCGAACACGACAACAGCCACCGTCTCCTGTTCCACCCGATGATACCAGGGACTTGTTCCTTCGTCCCTACCCCTTGTAGGGCGGAAGATTCGACTGGGCCATCGCGGGCCAGGAATATCGCGTCGTCCCCGCGGCCTTCGGTCAGCTCACGTTCTATATTGATCCTTAAGGTTGTAAACCGGGGCTAGAAGGTCGCGTAGGTCTCCTGCTTTGCCAATTCATCGAGGAACTTCTGGAGGTTCTCCGGGCTGGCCGCCAAGCTCAACTCCTTGATGCGATCGAGGTTCTCGAGGATCTCTGCCAGGATCACTGCACGGTTGACCATCTCCACGCTGTACTGGGCATAAACCTGGGACACAACCGGCTCCATGACCTGCAGAATGTTGAGCTGGATCAGGTCCTCGACCTTCGCTGTCTTCTTGTCGCCGCCATCGGCCAGGTAGCGCTTGACCTTGACCTCGCGCCAGCGCTTGACCTCCTGCTCCGTGAGCTTCAGGTGGACCTGGGGTGCCAGGGTGAAGCCCTTGACCTGGGCCTCCTTGATGATGTCGCCGATGATCTTCTCCACGAGGTAGCTGTCGAACTGCTCCTCGCCTTCCGGTACTTCCTCGCATTTGGGCACCTTGATGTCGAGGTCCTGCCCGAAAAGATCCTTGAAGGTCTGGTAGGTATCCTTGTCCTCGACCTTCTTCTTCTCCTCGGGTTCACCGTTCAACTCCACGATCGCGCCCTTGATCCCCTCCTGGCCCTCCCTGCGCGGGGCCCAGATCACCAGATCGGTCTTGATGCCCGTCGGAGGCTCAGGGCTCCACTGGAAACCATAGAGCAGGGTGAGGCTGTCCTGCAGGTCATCGAGCGCTCGACGCAAACGATTGGCCACGGACATGTAGTCAATGACCTTGTACGCAATCTCGGGGTGGAAGACCCGGTCACCGAAGATCCCGTGGGGGGTCATATCATCCACGCTGGTGTTCACCTTCTCCAGGATCTTCACCAGGGGCATCAGCAGCTCGAGCTGCTTATCCACCTTGGCGTACTCGCCGAGCTGCGCCACCATGGCGGGGTCGCCGGTCTCGAGGACGGGGATGAGGTTCCCGATCGCGGTGATGTTCTCGTTGTACCAGGCCACATACTCGTCCCGGAACTTCTGGATTGCCTGGACCCTCGCGGCGAGCTTCTGCCCCGTGGGGTCGGTCTGAGGCTCGAAGAAATAGGTCTTCAAGGTCTTGGCCTGACCGACCCCCGCGTTGTGCAGAGAACGCAGCCCGAGGTCCCGCCCGAACTGCATACCCAGCCATAACGCAGCGCCCAACGAGAAAACAAACACGATGAGCATGATTAATAGGCGACCCTTGGGTTTCGTGACCTTGCCCGTGTCTAAATCCTCGATGCTCACCGAGTCCGCAGCCAGTCCCTGGGCACCGAAGTCAAGCTTGAAGTCGTCCGTGGAGATCTTATCTGAGTTCCCGGCAGCCGACTTGGCGCCTGCCGCGACGGCCGACCCCTTGTCCCCACCCGGCCCCTCCGAGTCCTTTAGGCCCAGGCGCGCGCGTAGAGCATCCAGATCCTTGGCCCCGCCCTTTGGCGTCCCTTTGCCCTCTTGGCGCTCGTCTTTCTTATCCAATTGCTCCTCCCCAGTTCCACGGCAGCGAAATCAGCGTTGAGATTAACACGCCCACCCGGAGAGTCAAGGCCCTGGGCACCGGGCCTGCGGCCTTGGGCACTGCCAGCTATGCTGGCTGGGTTGGTTGGACTGAAGACCTCTACAACGCGGATGGCTCCAAAATATTGTCCATTGACAACGGATCGATTCGGCGTAGAGTCACCGCCCTCTTTTTCAACCGACGTTCACCGGGAGGTACCTGTCCATGTCCAGTCTTGTCTTCGGTCCTACGTTTGATGAAATGCTCCACCCGGACCGCATGCCCGCTGATCGACGTGCCGCAGCTCTGGCTGCCCGTGATCGGGGTGACGAGCTCGACCCGGCCAACCTCTACAACATCACCTGGAAGAATCGGGAAGGGGCTGTCTACGCTTACCGGCTACCCGACGCGCTCACCGGCGTGGACGCGTCCGTCGTGGTGCTCTACTCCAAAGACTTCCCCACGGGTTCCCATAAGGTGGGTGCGACCTACTCCGTGACCATGGAGAAGCAGCTCGCCGGGGAAATCGTCCCCGGGAAGCATACGGTAGTCTGGCCCTCCACGGGCAACTACGGCATCGGCGGTGCCTGGGTCTCCCCACGTATGGGCTACGACTCCCTCGTCCTCCTGCCCGAGGAGATGAGCCGGGAGCGCTTCGACAAGATCGCTTTCTACGGCTCGCACTTCATCAAAACCCCGGGCTGCGAGAGCAACGTCAAGGAGATCTATGATCTGACATGGAAGCTCCGAAAAGAACCCAACACCCGCATCGCAAACCAGTTCGAGGAGATGGGCAACTACCATTTCCACTACCACGTCACCGGCAACTCCGCCGCTGAGGCGGTGACAACGATGGCAGCGGAGGGTCTCTGCAGCGACCACGTCTGCGCCTTTGTTTCGTCCATGGGCTCCTCGGGGACCATCGCGGCGGCAGACCGCCTCAAGCAGCTCTACCCGGACTGCCTCGCTGTGGGCCTTGAGCCGATCCAATGCCCGACCATCTACTCCAACGGCTTCGGGGGCCACGACATCCAGGGCATCGGTGACAAGCACGTCACCTGGATCCACAACGTGATGAACATGGATGCGATCATGTGCATCGACGACATGGAGAGCAAGCAGGGGCTCCAACTCCTCACGGATCCCGTCGGCCGGAAGTACTTGGCCGAGCATGCGGGGATCTCAGAAGCCGACCTCGACATCCTGGCGGAGACCATGGGCATCTCCGGGGTCTGCAATGTCCTGGGCGCCATCAAGACTGCGAAGTACTGGCGCCTCGGAAAGAAGGACACGATCATAACGGTTGC
>CAYOTU010000055.1:0-13038 GCA_964406905.1 uncultured Myxococcales bacterium
CCTGGATTTCGCGCTCAAGGCCCGCCTTTTTCGAGTGAATTGCCTGTTTCATGAGGCCTGTCCACGAATGAAGTGCCGCTCGAAGCCAAGCAACAGATCGACTCGCGAGTTCACCCGTTCGACCGACGAACGCCCATCGTAGACATGGCTCCACTTGTGCGTGTGTCTGGCAATGGGTGTGAAGATACGTCTGTCCAGGCCCAGCGGGACACGGACCGTCCGCCCGAAGGTGGCGACGTTTGCTCGGCCCTCGCACTCCAGGCGACCTTTGCAATCTAGATCGTATGCTGCCGCAGGGCAGCGATACTTGAGAGTGCAACGGTCTTTCTCGAATCCGACAAATGCGAGCGTGCGTTGCTCACCGGTCTGAGGACAGACGCAGGAGACATTGCCCTTTTCGTCATAGACGAAGCTATCGACAACCTGCGGATCCAGTGGCTTGGTCTTTTCGCCGTCTTTCCAATTTTAGGCACCGATCAGACTCGTGTTTCGCCCTTTTCGCCGAAGCGAGGGTGAGCAATCGTCGAGCCGCCGCAAGAAGCGGAGGTGTTTTTTGTCGAAGGCGTACTGGTAGTACGTTGAGCCGAAAAACACCGAGCACCGCAGCGCCGGACGACGAGGGCCAGCCGCAGCCGGTAAAAAGGGCGAAACACGAGTCAGAATCTGGGGGGTCATGAGTACAGTTGTCATCGCCAACGTCAACGGCGCCAGCGGCCTGGAGATGTCTCAAGGATTTTTGCTTCGGGGCAATGGCGGAAAGCCCTCGCAGGCAAGAAGACCAAGCCGGAGACGTGAGAAGCGACAAGGTCACCGAGTTTCTTCCAGAATGCAGCCACAAGACAGACGCTTCGGCCCAAAAGGGCCTCGCACAGAACACATCGGCCCTGAAGGGCCTCCTCCCACAAACTGATCAGCTACAGCGCATCGTAAATGATGTCCCGTAGCCTCTTCGGCCCATACTCCACATAGCGAATCCCGATCTGCAGCTTCCCGAAGTGCTGGAACATCTTGAACCCGTCTTCGAGATCAAAGGTAATGTGGGTCGCGTCCACGGGGTACTCGTCCCAGGTGGGATCCACCGCGAACCAATGGCCGTCCACCCAGGCCTCGGTCCAGGCGTGGTATCCGAAGGTCGGCGGTATGCTCTGCGCGTAGGCGACGCCAGACACTACCCGGGCGGGGATGCCCCGGGCTCGCAACAATGCCGTGAGGAGGGTCGCGTATTCCAGGCAGTCCCCCCGACCGTCGGCCATGATCTCCTCAGCCCGATCCAGGCTCACACCCAGCTCGTACTTCATGTGCCGGTGCACGACCTCCGAGAGATGGAGGACAAGGCTCAGGCCCCTGCGCTCCCCGGCCTCACGCTTCGCCATCTCCCGGATCTCGGGGTGGTCACAGCCTGTCCCGGACTTGCACTCGATCCACTTGGGATCCGGAATCTTCCGCGGCTTCTTCTTGACTCCGACCAATCGCGGTAGAAGCCCGATAAGGCCCCTGTCCATCCAGGCGGGACCGCCACCGGCCAGATCCGCCAGAGACCGGGCCCGGATCTCCAGAACGATCCCATCGTCCGTCGTGTCAAGGACCTTCTGCCTCGCATCCGTATGGATATCCTCCGCGTCCACTCCCTGGAGATAGACCTCCAGGCGCACCACACGATCCAGAGCTTCGTCGTCCAGGGGTTTGTCCGCTGAAACGTGGGAGGCCATGGAGAGGTCCAGGCCGCTCTTGGAGAGGCTCTTCGCTGTGGCTTCGTCCTCCAAGACGATGCGCACCGAGGGGCCGAGTCCCCCATCCAGAACAAGGCCGTTCTCTGCCACGACCATGTCGATCTTCATGCCCCGATCGTCGTGGACCACGAAGTCGTACACCTGTGAGGCCGCCTTGGCGGTACCGATTCGACGGTCCCCTTTGTATTCCAGGGTCTGACCGTGACGCTCCTGTTCCGTGACGTCCACCGTGTAGTAGGCGACGGTATCACCGACGCTCATCCGGGCCCGTCCAGCCCATGGGACCAACTCCACCGCTGTCGCGGGGGGCCAGTCCCACGAGATCTGGGACTTAGCGCCGCGGCTCTCCACGTCCACGACGAATTTGTTCCCTTTCTTCTTCGCGGTGGCCGAGACTTTGCGGTCCTTGTCATCCAGGGTCCCCGCCGCGCGCAGCATGGCCCAGTCCCCACCCCGCCGGTAGACAGCGGTGTGCTTGATCTCTGTCCGCATCTCCTTGAACAACACGCGGAGTTTGAAGAAGGCCGTCCAGGTCTGGATGACCTCCTCCTCGCCCAGGGTCACCTCCTCCCGGACCCACCCCATCTTGGTCCCGAGCATGTACACCCCGTACCACCGCTCTCCCTGCATCTCCTCGAGCACGGATACCACCTCAGCGTCCGTCGGCGGTACCTCCTTGGCTCGGACGCTGCCCGAAACCAACGTGACGAACAGCACCAGCCCCAGCATCAACCGCTTCATGCGCATCTCCCTGGTCACATTTTCGGTGGTACTATACAATGACCGTCGGTGCGGGAGAACATCTTGGATGAAATAACAGGGAAAAGTCAGACACGGATTCACGGTCGCATCGTGACCTTGGATTTTCTGCGTATAGTCGCTGTGTCCCTGCTCTTCATGGCCCACATCGGCCAGGAGATCCGTCACCCCCTTGGAAAATTCTTTGGATTTCCCCATTTCTACCGGGCATCCCTGGGGGGCGTCGCTGTCACGATCTTCCTGATCCTCTCCGGCGCGGCTCTCCATCTTCAATACAGGGACCGGCCGTTCCGAATCTCGGACTTCCTGGTGAAACGCGCCCTACGGATCTATCCGATCTACTGGATGAGCCTCGTGATCGCTGTGGCCGCAGCCCTCCTGCGCTCCTGGCTGCGCACGGGCAAACTCCTCGGCTCCTTCCCCAAGCTGCACGCAGCGGACATCACCCTGAACCTCACGGGCACCTACGCGTTCGTTGGACGCTGGGGCGGCCCGTTCAACGGTGTCTCCTGGTTCATCGCGCTGATCCTGTCCATGTACCTCCTCTACCCCCTCCTGGCGAAGATGTTCAGGCGGCACCCGCACCTCTCGATGGTAGCAGTCGCTGCGCTCAACGTCGGCGTCCGCCTCCTCGTAGGGAAATACAAGCTCCTCTCCATGCGGCCACTGGACTGGTTTCCTCTCTGCCGCGTCTTTGAATTCGCGCTGGGGATGTACCTGGTGGTGCTGCTAACCAAGCTCCCCTGGCGGCTCCCCGCGCCGCCCCGTTTTCTTGGTAAACTCATCTTGTTCCTGGGCAAGCTGACCTTCCCCCTGTTCCTGGTCCATTACCCGGTGATCTTCCTGATCAAGCACTTCCGAACAGGTGGCCTCAGCCTGGGTAACTCCATTGCGTTGTTCCTGGGCATCTCCCTGGTGCTGGCCCTTGCCGTCCAGTTCCTAGACGATCGGATCCCGCGAAAGCGGATCCTGAAGAAGCTCGGGGTCGGGACACGGCGGGACTTGATACGGATCGGCGTCCTCCGTACCCCCTTCAAGTCGCAGGCAGGCACGCCGATCCAGCCCCGCTACTCGGATGGTGTGCTCGGCACAGTGATTCTTGACGCAAAGTACACGGCCGCGTTGTCAGACATCGAGGGCTTCGAGCGGATCTGGCTCCTGGTGCTCCTGGACCAGGCCAAACCCTGGTCCCCGAAGGTGGTCCCCTACCGGGACACGATGGAACGAGGCGTCTTCGCCACCCGCGCCCCAGCCCGCCCCAACCCCATCGGCCTGTCCGTGGTGGAGGTGGTCTCCGTCGAACCTCCGAAGGTAGTGGTGCGAGGCGTGGACCTCCTGGACGGGACCCCGATCCTGGACCTGAAGCCCTACGTCCCAGCCTTTGACGCTTACCCGAACTCCCGGGCCGGTTGGCTGGACGCCAAGACCACGGATCGCACCTCCGCTGACGGCAGGTTCGAATCAATCTGACCTGTCAGTTTCCACTTCTTGTCACAGGGCGAACCATGGAACCGCTATGGTGTCGGGAGCGGGACGGTAGGTCTCCCTGCCTGCGTAGACAACCAGTGCATCCGAGACTCGTGAGCCATAGGTCTCGCGAAAGGCTCTCAGCCCCCTCAGGTCGTGCCCGGAGAGGTTGCTTGAGCACTTCACTTCGATCGGGTGGAGGCGGCTGTTGTATTCCAGCACCATGTCAACCTCCGCACCAGCGGCCGTGCGCCAGTGATGGATCGCTGGGGGGAGGGGCATTCGCTGGAACTCCTTGAAGACAGTGTTCACGACCCAGCTCTCGAACAGGGCACCGAAGAGCGGACTTACCGGAAGCGCGTCGTGGGCGGGGATTCTCTGTAGCCAGCAGGCCAGACCGGTGTCCGTCAAGTGACCCTTTCGCCTGCCGCTCAGGCGCTTGATGGTATTGCCATGGTAGGGGGACAACTCCCGCCACTGGTGGGTATGGACCAGGATCTCCCGCCAGGCACGGGCAGTCGGAGGACTGATGCCAAGCTCACGGCCCAACTTCGAGTCGTTGATCTCCTGTGCGGTCAGGGCCGCGTTCAGACCAAGGAAACGGCCGTACGCGCTGAGATCACGAATATCCGCCATGGTCCTGATATCGCGTTCCAAGTAGGTCTGTACGTAGGATTTCAGGTAATCCGGGACGAGGTGATCCGGGAAGTCCATCAGGCCCGGCAAGCTGCCCCGCCAGACAGCGGCCAAGAGCCCATGGTCGCTGGTTCTTTCACGCATCAGGTCGATGAACTCCTGGGATGACTCCAACCAGCAGGCCAGCCAGGATGGGGCGGCCGCTCGTTCGGCCAGTTCGCCGGGTGCCATTCCCTCCAGTTGCAGGATGCCGACGCGACCCGACAGGCTCTCCGACACGTTCCGCAGGACCATCAGGTTCTGGGATCCGGAGAGGATGTACTGCCCCGCCTGATCCCGTTCGTCCACCAGCCGCTTGAGCGCTGGCAGGAGTTCAGGCGCATACTGGATTTCGTCCAGGATGAGCGGCGGAGAAAAATTCTGCAAAAAGAGGTCAGGATCCACTCGGGCACCGAAGAGATCCTGGTTCGGATCGAAGACGATCTCCCGGTTGTCTGGGAAGACATGCCGCAGCAAGGTGCTCTTCCCCACCTGTCTCGCACCAGTCACAAGGACGATCTTGAAATAAGCCGCCATTTCCCGAACTCTGTCTTCCGCAAAACGCCGTCGATATCGCATGTTTCCTCTCTCGGTTTCTGCGGTATTGCCTAGATAGTCTAAAGTCAAATTTGCAGATCGCAAGGTAAACCGACCTTGCGGAATCACAAAGGGGGGTGACGCCAGAATTCATCCTGGATGTTTTGGCAGGATTTATCCTGCCGGAGGACCCAGCATCCGCCGTTGCAAAAAATTCACCGGTTGCTAACATCTCCTACGCAATGAAGCCCTACTTCAAAGACGACTTTGCCGCGCTGGTCCCTGATGAGCACCGCTGGATATCCCGGTGGGTGGCCGCGGGGGAGCGGCTGGGGCTGCCCCTGCGGCGGACGACCCTGGCCGACGGCGCGCTGCGTATGGTGCTGGACCGGGACGGTGGAACATGGACAGCGGTGGTGCGGCCCGGCATTGAACTGCCTGGATGGCGAAGCACAGGCTCTTTCATGCTGGCCTATGAGGGCCTGGATAAGCTGGATCCGAGCACAACAGCAACTCTGGAACGAATCTTTCGGATTCTGGAGAAGTTCGCTCCCCACCTCCCCGACCGCTTCGAGGGCTTCGCGTTCGTAGGACACCGGGAGGAGGACCCCGTGGCCGCGCTGCGGACCATGTTCCCCTTCGCCACGGTGGAGCGGTCCGCTCAGGAGCACGGCGAGGTCATCGAGGTCCTGGTGCGCACGACGTCCGCTTGCAACCAGCGCTGTCCCTTCTGCTCGGGGCCCACTCACGATCGGCCCTCCGAGGAGATGGTTCGGGCCTGCACTGAGGCAGCGGGGCGTTGGGTCCCGGGCTGCATGGTGAGCCTCACCGGCGGCGAGCCGACCTTGAAGCCTTCGTTCCGGGCAGAGCTGGACGCGGCCCTGGCCGCGCCAGGGGTGGCCGAGATCCAGGTTCAGACCAACGCGGTGGGTTTTGCTTCCCGCCTCGACCCGGCGAAGATCCCAGCGTCGAAGCGCCTGACCTTCTTCGTGAGTCTCCACGGTGCGACGCCCGAGGTCTACGACGAGTGCACCGGCACCACGGGGCAGTTCCCAGACGCGCTGGCTGGCCTGGACCGGATCGTGGCAGCGGGACATCGGGTGATCGTCAACACGGTGATCACGTCGGCCAACCTTTCCTTCCTGCCTCAGATGGCCCGTTTCCTGGCGGATCGGTATCCAGCGGGGAGCCGGCCCCTGTGGCACCTTTCCGTCCTGATCTGTCCGGAACAGAGCCCCCGGGCAGTGGACTACCTGGTGGAGTACCGGGCTCTGGTCCCCGCGGTGGAGGCCGTTTATGTGCAGGCGCGAGACATGGGCCTGGAGGTCCAGTCCCTCCTGTCCTCGACCCATGCGTCGGTGCCTCCCTGCGCAGTGCCCCCGGCCCATCGGGCGGCCGGTCGCTCAGCGCCGGAGATAGCGACTTCGGAGACGGGCTACGAAGACTTCTCTCGCCCCTGGGTCAAGGCGAATCGCTGCCGAACATGCAGCGAAGACGCGCACTGCCTGGGCGTCCCGACCCCCTATGCTCGACGTTTCGGGCTCGACGGACTTGAACCGATCCCAAAAAACGACTAAATATGTAGGACCGACGGCGTCTTCTTTCCGCCGCCTGCTAGGAGCATTGGAATGAGCTTACAGATCGCAATATACGGCAAGGGCGGGATCGGGAAATCGGTGGTGGCAACCAGCCTCTCCGCATGCTTCGCCATGAAGGGCCTGGGCGTCCTGCATCTGGGCTGTGACCCCAAGAGCGACTCTGCCATGCGTTTGATGGACGGATACGCGAAGGTCCCCACGGTTCTCCAGGTCCTGGGCGACGACGCAACTTCGATCTCCACGGAGAACATCATCCACGAGGGTCGCCTGGGCATCCACTGCTGCGAGGCGGGAGGCCCGCGCCCGGGCCTGGGTTGCGGCGGCCGCGGCGTGGCCCGGACCCTGGAGTTCTTGGATGACATGGACGTAATTGCGTCCGGAAACTACGGAGCGGTGATCTTTGACGTCCTCGGCGACGTGGTTTGCGGCGGCTTCGCTGCGCCCCTGCGCCAGGGCTTCGCTGAGAAAATCTTCATAGTCCTCTCCGAGGAGCCCATGTCGATCTACGCGGCCAACAACATCAGCCGCGCGGTGGAGGTCTACGAGCCCAACGGGCTGATCATGGGGGGCCTGATACTCAACATCCGGGACAACAACGCGGTGGACATGAAGATGATCGAGGCCTTCGCTGACCGCCTCTCGACGAGCATCGTGGGCCAGATCCCCCGAGATCCGATGATCATGGAGGCCGAGCGCAAGCGAAAAACCGTGGTGGAGTACGCGCCAGAATCACCCGCTGCCCTGGCCTTCGGGGAGTTGGCCGATCGGGTCATAGCGATGAAGGACAAAAAATTTCCCACGCCGACCCCCATGGAAGACGAGGAGTTCAACAGATTCATGGAGAAGTGGTAGCCGTGGGCCAGCACCACGAGGGCGGCGCAGGACGCAAGCTCGAGGGCTCGATCACCGCGGGCGGCGCGGCCACCCGAGACGCGGTGTCCATACTCCTGGGACTCAGTGGCAGCGGCCTCCCCTACCGGGTCCGGGCTGCGGCTTGGAAGGACCAGACACTCATGGCGTCGGTGACCCTGGCCGACGATAAAGAGCTGCTCTTCACCTTCGAGCGCCGCACCGATGAGACCGAGGGGATCATCAAAACAGATCACGTCGTATTGTCCTATTCCGGGGACGATCCTCCGAGAGACCTGACCGAGGTCCTCGAGGGCGTCGGCAAGGCCCGCCTGGCCGACTACGACATGGAGCGCCTGGCCGAGATCGTGGTGGCGGATCCCGAGGCAGGGAAGCCGGGCCTGCCGACCCCCAGCCGGGACGAGCAGGACAACCGGCCCAGCGCCCTGCTGGACACCTGGGGCGAGTCCGACGCGTACGCTGACTTCTTCGCTGGCGGCGAGATCGCCCGCTCCCAGCTCGACAGCCTTGACCCCACGAACCTCTTCGTCTTCGTCCAGCACTCGGACCAGGAGTGCAACCACGTCAACCCCCACTCCGTCGCGCCGATCATGTGGCTGGTGAACTACCCATGGGAGGAGCGTACCCGCTACGACCGGGCCGCCCGCCCCGAGGGCTTCACCGACTTCACCGTGGTGGACCGCATGCTCTCCACGGACCTCACGGAGAACGACGTGATCATGGGCAACCCGGACAAGGTCCGGAGGGTCCTGGAGAAGGGCATCGAAGTATCGAAGAAGCTCGGCAAGACCCTGTTCTTCTCCAACACCTGCGTCCCCGTGGTCATCGGCGAGGACGTGGAGTCTGAGGTCAAGCGGGCCCGCAAGGGCTGCGAGGGCTGCCCGATCCTCTATCTCACGGTCACGCCCAGGGCCATGGTCAACGTGTTCCATGACGTGCTGGTGGCGAAGCGCCTCGAAGCCGAGGCCCGTACCGAGCCACGTGGTCCCAACGTGATCAATCTGATCGGCTACCCGAAGAACCGGGCCCACGACGAGTTGGAGGCGATGCTGACCGCGGTGGGAGTGGAGCGGAACGTCTCCCTCCTGCCCGACCTCGACTTCGATCTGATAGAGAAGCTGCCCGAGGCCGCGTTCAATGTTTTCCTGTCCAACTACACGTGGCAGCATCTCTACGACCAGCTCACCTTCGAGTCGAAGATCCCCTTCATCTCACCGCTGCCGCCATACGGCCTGGCCGGGAGCCGGGCCTGGCTGGCCGCAATCCTCGATGCGCTGAAGCTCGACGCTGACCTGGAACGGATCTTCGAGGATCTTGCAGCGCCTTATCGAGCCCACTGGAACACGCTGACCGAGGAGGCTCGGGAGTACCGGGTGGCCCTGGTTGTCCGCGCGTCGGAGACCTACTACCTGACCAAGCCGACCTTTGCCTGGGGCGTGCCCATCGTGGCAGTGCTGGAAGAGATGGGCTTCTCTATCGACATCCTCCTCAAGCTCGACAGCCGGGAAGAGGCAACCAAAGCGGCCCGGGAGGTCCACAGCGTGTTTGCCCACCCCGAGCGACATACGATCAAGGGCTTCAACAGCATGGAGATGCTCTTCTCCCGTCTCGCCGAGGCTCCCTCCCACGCGGTCCTGACCTACCATTTCTTCGACTGGCGCGCTACCCAGGGGGGCCTGAACATGTTCTCCCTGCAGCAATTCGAGCCCGGGTTAGCGGGTGCTGTGCGAACCCTGGAACGGCTGGTGGGGATCTGCCGCACACCCTACTTTCGGCGTTACGCGCGGTACCTCCAGCGGACGCCAGAGGGCCTGCGAGCCCCGGTGGGGGACTGAGCCATGTCGAAACTGTTTGATAGACTTCAGGATGTCCTGCAGCGTTTCGTGGATCACATGGAGGCCGATACCTCCACCGAGGAGTTCAGCCAGTACCTCGAGTACTCCTATCTGACCGGGGTCTACCTCGCTATCAACGCAATCCGGGACGCACGCCTGGTAGTGGAGGGCCCCGACTGCACCTACATGAAGACCCAATACGTCCAGGGCAACCAAGACATCCTCTCAACCATGACCAGCGTCTCGGGTTACCACCGGCTGGCGAATACCGCGCTGCATCCGGCCATGATGTCCGCCAGCCGCGAGCAGCCCGTGCGTGAGCTGCTCACCGAGGTGGCCTCCCACCCGTCCACCGCAGGGGCCTTCATTACCTCCATGCCCATGGCCTTCATCACCGGTGCGGACTATGAGCGCCTTTGTCGGGCCGTAGGGGAGGAGACCGGGACCGAGGTGATCAGCATCCGGGGCCTCTCCCTCCAGGGGGACTGGCTCGACGGCTACGCGGAGACCCTGCGATCCCTGGCGAAGCAGTTGGTGCTGCCCGACGTGGAGACAGCGCGCCGCAAGGTCGCGGTGGTGGGCCACCTCATGGACCGCACCGAGTACGACCAGGTGGCCAACGTCGCTGAGATCACGGACATGCTCGAAGCCCTGGACCTGGAGGTAGTATCCATCTGGCTCTCGGGCCAGGGCTTCGGCGAGCTGTCCCGTATAGCCGAGGCGGGGACGATCCTCTCCCTGCCCTACGCTCGGAAAGCCGCAAAGATCCTGGCCCTCCGCACGCGTGCGGAGGTCGTGGAGCTGCCCCTTCCCTTCGGCCTGGGGGCCTGTGAAGAATGGATGACGACCCTCGGGGACCGCTTCGGCGAGGAGGAGAAGGCCAAAGCCTACGTGGACGCTCGCCTCTCGTCGATCATCCCGCGCTTCGAGTGGCTGGTCCCCTTCGTCTTCCAGAACATCAAGGCGGGCTGGGTCGGCGACCCCCACCTGCTGCCCGGCTTCGTGGACATCATCGAGTTGTTGGGTGGGAGCCTGAACTACGGCGTGATCACCAACCGCCCCAGCCATGCCCGTGGAATCAAGGACCTGGTGGAACGGTACGGCATCCATGTCCACCCCCACCAGAAGACCTTCGTACGGGAGCTGGCTGGCCACCTCGTGCACGAGGGGATCCAACTGCTCGTGACTAACGACATCGGCATGCGGATCCCAGCGCAAGGCAGCGCGTTCTACGACTTCGGCTTCCCGACGGTCTTCCGCCACGAGCTGTACGACCGGCCTTTCCTCGGCTTCCGGGGCTTCGCTGCCTTTGTCTCGGACCTGGCCAACCGCCTCCGCCAGAAGGAGGTAGACGACACCCGCCTCGAGCAACTCCTGTCCCTTTTGGAGAGCAGCAGCACCTGAAGTCGGTGTTCCCCCCCCCAGGTCTTAGCGGAGATCGCCGCCTCACAAAATATCTTGTGTTTCTGGTAAATTTGTTGCAATGGATCTACCTATGGAGAAGGTCCTCGCCAGTTGGGTCGGTCGGACGGACCTCCGCGCTCGAACGGAGACGGAAGTAGTAGGCATCGGCCCTATCGCCCAGGCCTTGGATGCGCGCGAATTCAATCGTGTCATCCTTCTACACGACTATCCCAAGGCCGAGGTCAAGCCATTCGCCACGTGGCTAGAGACAAGGACGGCAGCGAAAATTTGTCTCCACCATGAGCCGCTCCCTGGACCAACTGATTTTGGAGAGATCTACAAGGCCGTCGTCCGTTCGGTCAGTTCAGCTCTGGGCGATGGGACTGGTGCAATCGAACTCAGTTTTCACTTGAGCCCAGGCACGCCGGCCATGGCTGCCGTGTGGATCATCCTTGCTAAAACTCGTTTCCCCGCTGAGTTGATTGAGTCATCGCGGCAGCACGGCGTGCGCACTGCCTCGGTTCCTTTCGATATTTCGGTCGACTTCATCCCCGATCTGCTACGCGGCCCGGATGAACGTTTGGCCAGGCTTTCCATTGGCCTGCCCCCTGATGCGCCGGAGTTTGCGGTGATCATCCACCGCAGCCGGGTGATGAAGCGGCTGATCGCCAAGGCGAGACGTGTTGCGCCGCGGTCGGTGCCGGTGCTCATCGAAGGCGAATCTGGAACAGGCAAGGAGCTTCTCGCTCGGGCGATTCATCAAACCAGCACTCGCTGCGATCGGCCGTTCATCGTTGTCAATTGTGGAGCCATCTCTGCCGAGCTCATTGAGTCAGAGCTCTTCGGCCACGAGAAGGGCGCCTTCACCGGCGCAGTCAAGGCTCGAGAAGGCTACTTCGAAGCAGCCGACGGCGGGACGCTTTTCCTTGACGAAGTTGGCGACTTGCCTGGGCCTGCGCAGGTCAAGTTGCTGCGTGCTGTACAGGAGGGGGAGTTCGTCCGGGTCGGATCGACCAAACCCACAAATGTGGATGTCCGCATCATCGCTGCGACTAATCGCACCATGATCGATGAAATAGCGGAAGGGCGTTTCCGCGAGGATCTCTTCTATCGCCTTGCTGTGGCGGTACTTCTCATTCCCCCCCTGAGGGAACGCAGTAGCGATATCGGGCTGCTGATTGACGCTTTACTTGTCCAGATCAACGAGGAAAGCGTTGGTGAACCTGGATACACAGGCAAGAAACTTTCTGCTGGCGCAAGAAATATTGCGCTCCAGCATCCTTGGCCTGGCAACGTGCGCGAACTGCTCAACACACTTCGACGGGCAGCCATCTGGTCGGAGGGCTCCACCATTCTGGAGGACGACATCAGGGAGGCTCTCCTCCCTATACCAATAAGTACGAAAACGGGCGTTCTTGACCGACCATTGGGGAGTGACCTCGATCTCCCGAAACTCCTCGCTACCGTTGCCAGGCACTATCTCTCCCGGGCAATGGACGAGGCGCATGGCAACAAGACCAAGGCGGCTGGCCTGGTGGGGCTCCCAAGCTACCAGACGCTTGCCAACTGGCTGAAAAAGTACGGAGTGGGAACTTGATGGCACAGCACTTGCAACATCTTCGGCCGACCCGAGGCTACTACCAACGCCCCGAGAACGGAGGACGCAAGGACGATATGAACCGATACTACACACCTTGCCTGTTGCAGAGGAACTCGGACGGAACCGTCCTGAGCCCTGCGGTGGTGTGCGGCGTCGAGATTCCTGGCCTCAAGAGGGGGGCGTCATGAAATCCACGAACTTCGAGTTTCTGCGATCCCAGCGCCCCGAGCTTGCCACCCTGGGCGGCTTTGCCGAACTATACGCTCCTACGGATCCATCGAGCGCCCTCGTCAAGCTGCGCACCCTGGTCGAGCAGATCGTGGAGAGCATTTATGACGAACAGCGGCTCCCAAGGCCGTATCGAGCCGCTCTCAACGATCTCCTCAACGAGCCGGTCTTCACCGACCTGGTACCGCGTGTAATTCAACACAAGATTCACACCATCCGGATCCGGGGCAACAAGGCCGCCCACGGGGAGCGCGCTTCGAGTGCATTCGTTTTTTCCCTTATCCGCGAGGCATTCGACATCGCCTCCTGGTTTCACCTCATGTTCGACGGAGGCC
>CAYOTU010000056.1:0-13034 GCA_964406905.1 uncultured Myxococcales bacterium
CCCCCCCCCCCCCCCCCCCCCCCCCCCCCCCCCCCCCCCCCCCCCCCCCCCCCGATGTAATACCACGCCACCAGCTCAACCTGCGTCGCCGTGAAGTCGCCGAGAAAGCGCCACGACTCCGGCGTGCCGTCGTCGTCCATGTCAATATTCGGGGGCACATCAAGGGCCACGAGCATGTCCCCGAGGGGCTTAGTAGCAATTTTGATCTCGGCCGCGTCCTCCCCGGTGAGGATCCCGTCGAGGATCCCGTCGGTGATTTCGGTCCCGTCCGCCGCGATGCGGCCGGAGAGGAGGAGGGCGGAGATCGGGAGCATGGGCGGTTCCATGAGGTCCGTAGGCACGGTGAGCGCTCCGGTTTCGTCCGTGGTGAAGAGCTGCCCTGTGAGGGTGCAGACCATGGCCGCTGGATCCTCTGAGAAGCTGTACTGACCCGAGGCTGCGACAGCCGCACCCACCTCCAGGTTCAGGATCTCAGCCTCCCGGTCGTCCCCGGTCACATGAAGGATCACGTTGATGTTACCCGCCTCGATCTCTTCCGCAATCACGCCGTTGAGTTCGTCGCCGAAGAGACCGGTGAGGGGTGCAGAGAAGGCCATCTCTTCGATACGCCATGCGGTGCCGGTGAGGTCCTCGATATCCAGCTCGTCAACGTCCACCGGGGTTTCGCCGCCGGTGCAGTTGCACTCGCAGGACGGGCACTCGATGGGATCGTCGGAGTTCAATGGATCGCCCGGGAGGGCCCCCTCCCCCATGCCGGTGTAGGTCTCGTCGAGGCCGCAGGCGACCAGGAACGAGGCGACCAGAACGAGCGCTGTACACAGACGCAGCATGGAACCCCCGGGGGAAGCAAAAGTCTGAACGACTCAAGCAGAAAGCGACCGATCACGTCAAGTACATTACGACGCCCCAAGCCCGGGCCGAGGGGCGACGACAGAGACGCCGAAGACGAGGTGGCCGGATCCGGTGCCTGGTGACGAACCGAAGGTGGTCCGAACGACGAGGGCATCCATCCGGATGTCCGAGGAGGAGGACGCCAGCAGGCCCGGAGCCGGCTGCCGTAGGCCGGTGTCGACGAGGAGAGCCCCGAGGTCCGGGCGTTACTCCATCTCTGCGAGCTTCTTGTAGAAATTGAGTTGCTGCGTCACCTGGGCCTGGGCCGCGGCGGCCAGCATCTCGAAGCGCTCCGGGTCCATCTTCTTGACCATGCGGAAGCGGTTCTCTTGCTGCATGAAGTCCATGACGCTGGCCTTGGCCTCCAGGGGGGAGTCCATCTGGAGGGACGGGAAGCCCTGGGCACGGCGGCGGGGATCGTAGCGGTAGAGGGGCCAGATCCCCGAGTCCACGATGAGCTTCTGATGGGCCAGGCCCTGGCGGAGGTCGTATCCATGCGCGATGCAAGGGGAGTAGGCGATGATCAGGGAGGGCCCCGGGTAGGAGTCCGCCTCGACGAAGGCCTTGACCGTCTGCGCGTCCTTCGCGCCCATGGCGACTCGGGCTACGTAGACATGTCCGTAGTTCATGACCATGAGGCCCATGTCCTTCTTGGCCACCTCCTTGCCCGCTGCCGCGAACTTGGCCGACGCGCCCATGGGGGTGGCCTTGGAGGCCTGCCCGCCGGTGTTGGAGTAAACCTCGGTGTCCAAGACCAGGATATTCATGTCCCGCTGGTTGGCGACCACGTGGTCCAGGCCACCGTAGCCGATGTCGTAGGCCCAGCCGTCGCCGCCGATGCCCCAGATGCTCTTGCGCACCAGGTAGTCTGCCATGTCCTCGAGGCGTCTGGCCTCTGACGCGTCGATCGTATGCAAGCGATCCCGCAACGTATCTACGCGGGCCCGCTGGGCGCGGATGTTGGCCTCGCCGTACTGATCCGCCTCGATGAGGCCGGTGACCAGCTCATCGCCGAGCCGTCCTGCAAGGATTCGCAGGAGATCCTCGGCCTGCTTCTTGTTCGCGTCCACCCCAAGGCGGAAGCCGAAGCCGAACTCGGCCGCGTCCTCGAAGAGGGAGTTGGACCAGGACGGTCCCCGACCGTTCCCGTCAACGGTGAAAGGCGTCGTGGGCAGGTTACCGCAGTAGATCGAGGTGCAGCCCGTCGCGTTGCCTATGAGGGCCCGGTCCCCGAAGAGCTGGGTCAGCAGCTTGTAGTAGGGGGTCTCCCCGCAGCCAGCGCAAGCTCCGGAGTACTCGAAGAGGGGCCGCAGGAGCTGTGAGGTCTTGACGTTGATCTTCTCGATCTTCGTACGGTCCATGTCGGGCAGGTCCAGGAAGTACGCATAGTTCGCCGCCTCCTGGTGCCGGATCGGGATCTGCGGAGCCAGGTTGATCGCCTTGCGCCGCGGGTTGGCCTTGTCCTTGGCGGGGCAAGCCTCGACGCAGAGGCCGCAGCCTGTACAGTCCTCCGGTGCGATCTGGACCGTGAACTGCATCCCCTTGAAGTCCCTGGCCTTGTACGCTACGGACTTGAAGGTCTCGGGCGCGCCGGAGAGATGCTCCTCCTCGTAGACCTTGGGACGAATCGCCGCGTGGGGGCAGACCAGTGAGCACTTGTTGCACTGGATGCAAAGATCCGGCTCCCAGACCGGGATCTCCATGGCCACGTTGCGCTTCTCCCACTGGGTCGTCCCGGTGGGCCAGGTGCCGTCCGGGGTGAACGCGCTGACCGGGAGGGTGTTCCCCTCGTCTACCAACATGCGCGCCAGGACGTCCTTGACGATGGCCGGGGCCTCGTCTGGGACCACGGGCGGACGGACGACCTCGGAGGTGGCCGTGGCCGGGACCGTGAACTCGTTGAGGTGGGACAGGGTGTGATCCACTGCCTGGAAGTTCTTTTGGACGATCTCCTCGCCCTTCTTGCTGTAGGTCTTCTGGATGGATTTCTTGATCTCCGCGATCGCCTCCTCCCGGTCGAGGACGCCGGAGATAGCAAAGAAGCAGGTCTGCATGATCGTGTTGATCCGGGTGCCCATACCCGTGTCCTGGGCCACCTTGTATGCGTCGATCACAAAGAAGCGCAGCTTCCGATCGATGATCTGCTCCTGGACCTCCCGTGGGAGCTTGGCCCAGGTCTCGTCCAGGCCATACGGGGAGTTGAGCAGGAAGACCGCTCCCTCGACCGCGTACTTGAGCACGTCGTACTTCTCGAGGAAGGTGAACTGGTGGCAGCCCACGAAGTTGGCCTTGCTCACCAGGTAGGTGGACTGGATCTCGTCGGGGCCGAAGCGCAGGTGGGAGATAGTGATCGCGCCGGACTTCTTGGAGTCGTAGACAAAGTAGCCCTGCGCGAAGTTGTCGGTCTCCATACCGATGATCTTGATCGAGTTCTTGTTCGCGCCCACGGTGCCGTCCGCGCCGAGGCCGAAGAACACGGCCCGCACCACATCATCGCCCTCGATGTCAAAGGTCGTGTCCACCTCCAGGGAGTGATGGGTTACGTCGTCTTCGATCCCCACGGTGAAGTGGTTCTTGGGCGCGTCCTTTCCGGCCTCGTCGAGGACGGCCTTGACCATGGCCGGCGTGAACTCCTTGCTGGAGAGACCGTAGCGGCCGCCGATAATCCGGGGGTCCGTCTTGAAGGGGTTAATTCCTTGATCGTTGGCCTCGCTGAACAGGGTGACCACGTCCTGCCATAAAGGCTCGCCCAGTGAGCCCGGCTCCTTGGTGCGGTCCAGGACAGCCAGGGCCTTCGTGGTCGCGGGCAACGCGCCGAGGAAGCGGTCTATCGCGAAGGGGCGGAAGAGGCGGACCTTGATGAGGCCAACCTTCTCGCCCCGAGCCGCCAGCGCGTCCACGGTGTCGTGCGCTGTCTCAGCGCCGGAGCACATCATGACGATCACCCGCTCGGCCTCGGGGTGCCCGAAATAATCGAAGAGGTTGTACCGCCGCCCGGTGAGCGCGGCGAACTGCTCCATCACGTCCTCGACGATGCCGGGGCAGGCGTCATAGAAAGAGTTGCATGCCTCCCGGGCCTGGAAGAAGACGTCGGGGTTCTGCGCTGTGCCGCGGAGTTTCGGCCGGTCAGGGGTCAGGGCCCGCTCCCGGTGGGCCTGGATTGCGTCCGCGTCCATCATGCTCCGGAGATCGTCGTCGGTGAGTTCCTCGAGGGTTGCGATCTCATGTGAGGTACGGAAACCGTCGAAGAAGTGCATGAAGGGGATCCGGGACTTGAGGGTGGCGGCTGTTCCGATGCAGGCCATGTCGTGGACCTCCTGCACCGACCCGGACGCCAGCATAGCAAAGCCGATCTGGCGACAGGCCATCACGTCGGAGTGGTCCCCGAAGATCGACAGCGCGTGGGTCGCAATGGACCTGGCCGTCACGTGCATACAGAAGCTGTTGAGTTCACCGGCTATCTTGTACATGTTGGGGATCATCAGCAGAAGGCCCTGGGACCCCGTAAAGGTCGTGGTGAGCGCGCCCGCCTGGAGCGCGCCGTGGACCGCGGCCGCCGCGCCAGCCTCGGACTGCATCTCCATGACGTCGGGAATCTGACCCCATACATTGGGACGCCCTGCCGCGCTCCACTCGTCCGCGTGTTCGCCCATGGGGGACGAAGGGGTAATGGGGTAGATAGCGATGACTTCATTGGTCCTATGCGCCACCGACGACGCGGCCTCGTTACCGTCAACCGTAATAACTCGACGCTCTGCCATAATCTGCGTGCTCCCCTTTCGTTGTCACCATAGCCGGGGTTAAAACCCCGGCGGGGCGACACAATACACCTGAGCGAGGGGCGCTCGTCAAGAAAAACCGTGGGGGCTTGACACTCGGGCCGGTTTGTAGGACAACAGGGTGACCGATACCAGATCCATACTTGAAGAGTCGAACAGGAGGAGACTACCGATGAAGAGTATTATCTACACCACTATCCTGCTTGCTGGGGCCATGGCCTTTGCGTTGTCCCTGGGCTGCGACGACGGCGGCGGCACCGACCCAGCGCCCGAGGACACGACCCCCACGCCCGAGGACACCGAGCCCGCCACCGACACGGACCCCGGCGAGGACGGCGAGCCCGTAGTGCTGGTTGAGTTCAAGGGCGCGGTCGAGGGCTTCGGCATGGACGGCAACCTCGTGGCCAACGCCAAGGTGGAGATCTTCGACAACGCTACGGGCAAGGGCACGGGCGTAACCGTTACCGCGGACGCTGACGGCTACGTGGTCTTCGCGGACCTGGAGAAAGGTAAGCTCTACGGGTTCAAGGCTGTGCTGGAAAACTACAAGGACACCTTCGTGTGGAACGTCGAGGCAGGCAAATACGACGAGGAGACTCTCTGGATCGTGCCCAACACGGTCTACCAGATGGCCCTCGGCCTCGCGGGACTCACTCAGGATGCCGGCAAAAGCGTGGTAGCGGGCGCTGTGTATTGGTACGACGGTGCGGGCGATGAGAACTCTGTGGGCTGCGGCACGGTGGCCACCGAGTCAGGGGACGGCGACGTCCGCTACATGGAAGCCGAGGGCGGCCTGCCCACCACCATTGCGAACCAGGCTTTCACAGCCTGCGCGGGCACCGAGGGCGACGGTCGCTTCGTGGTAGCGAACATCCCCGCGGGCCAGGCGACCTTGATCGCAACGAGCGAGGCGGGCGACGTGATCGGGGCCACCACCATGTGGTCCATCGCGGATACCATCGCGGTGAGCAACATCTACGCGACAGACGACGTCGCGGCGAACCCCACCGGGGCCTGCTGCGACTAGGTACCCGAGAGACGAAAAGGACCCCCCGGGGATGGGCCGTCACCGGGGGGCGCGCACCCGTGTCGTGGAGCCTGCTGCTAACGATCCCAGCCGGAAGCCTGCGACCGTGGAAACAGGAAGGAGGTCGGCATGATACGGAGAACAGTTCTCGTGCTCTTCGCCCTGGCCTTGACCTTCGGGTCATGGTCCGCAGCCGCGCAGCCCCAACCTGGGGAGACGATCATCCCAGACGTCGAGCCCCTCAGCGAGGAACCTGCTGTCGTGGAACCCGCTGCTGAGGAAATCGGGGCTGAAGCCCCTCCCACAGAGGACCCCGATCCCAGCCGGGAGCCTGCGACCGTGGAACCCGCTGCCGTGGAACCCGCTGCCGTGGAAATCGGGGCTGAAGCCCCTCCCACAGAGGACCCCGATCCCAGCCGGGACCAAGCCCAAAGGGCGCAGGAGGCGACCGTGGATTCGGACGTTGACGACGACGACGCGTTCGCGGACGACGACGACTTCGGCGACATGCCCGACGCGATGGACCCCGACGACTACGCGTCGGACGACGGAGATGAGGACGAGGCGCCGCTTTTCATCCTCAACGGGTTCGTCCAGGCCCAGGGGGGGGTATTCACCGACTGGGTCTACCACGACCTCCAACGCGTCGACGATGGCGGTGACGAGTACTGGGCCGGCCACGGCGACTACCTGGGCAAGCCCTCTCTCATGCGCGCCACCCTCCAACTCGAGGGGGACTGGAACCCGTCGAAGTACGCGTCGCTCCACGCCGTGTTCCGGGGCGCCAGGAGCCTCCAACTCCAGGCGGACAGCGTGCATGCAGAGCCTCCGGGGGGTACCTCCATCAGCGACCCGGTGGCCTGGGTCAACCGCGCCTATTACAACGAGATCGACCTGCGCGAGTTTTTTATCGACATCAACGCTGCGTCCTGGTTGAACTTCCGAATCGGTCGACAGCAGGTAGCTTGGGGCGACCTGGGGCAGTACCGCCTCCTGGACGTGATCAACCCCACGAACTCCACCTGGCATTTCTCGAAGCTCGAGAGCTACGAGGACATGCGGGTCCCCCTGTGGATGTTCAAGTCCCTCATGGACATCAAGCCCCTCAAAGGCGCCCTCGAATTCGTCTGGGTGCCCCTGATCGACCAGCCCCAGGACACAGTGACCGTGCCCTTGACCTTCGTCGGCGCATGGGGCCTGCCCCTCGCCGGTGCCCGGGACTACAAGAGCTCCCTCAACATAATGAAAAAGACCCCGCTGTACCCCGGCGGGGATATTGAGGACAGCCGAGTCGGCGTCCGCTGGATCGGCGCGCTGGGGAACGTGTCCTACACCCTGGTGTACTACTACACCCACCAGCTCTCGCCGCCGGTGCCCACGGGCTTCTACCAGCGCTGGAACGAGGCCAAGGGCGCCATCGAGAACGACATCGACGTGCAGCTCGCGTTCCCACGGCAGCACATCACCGGCTTCAGCCTGGAGTACATGTTCCAGTCCCCGGTGAGCACGATCTTCCGCCTCGAGGCAGCGTACACGCCCAACGCACATTACTCGGGCGCGTCGGTGCCCTCGGGGGATCTGGTCTCCAACGACTTCGTGGCCGGGGAGGACTTCTGGACCTACCTGCCCACCTTTGAAAAACACGTGTTCTCCTACGGGACGCAGCTCATGCGCCCGACCTTCATCCGTGCCCTGAACCCCAACCAGACCTTCATGTTCGTGTTCCAGGCCCTCCACTCGGTGGTCCTGGACTACGACAAGACCGAGCGCTACGTCTCGGTGCCGGGCTTTGACAGCACCATGACGAAGCAGCACTCCCTGACCATCGTCGGTGCGATCGTCACGAACTACCTCCACGGAATGCTCAAGCCCAAGATCGTCGCGGTCTACATCCCGGACCTGTACACCAAAAAGTACAGCGAGGCCTGCCACGCCGGGTTCCTCATCACGGAGCTGGGCATCCTGCTGGGGAACTCCTGGCGTATGCAGGTCGGCTGGATCAACTTCTTCGGCCAGGATCCTTACAAAAGCGTCGGCCTGTTCCGTGACCGGGACGAGGCCTACCTTAGAATTCGCTACCAGTTCTAGGAGGAACGTGATGAAGAACCTCGGACTCGGACTCTTGATCGTCGCGGTCGGCCTCGCACTGACCGTCTCCCCGGCCAACGTGTTCGCCAAGGGCGCGAAGGGAAAGATCACCAAGGACAACTGGGGCGAGATGGTCGGGTTCAAACCGGACGCAAACCCCGAGGGGTTCAAGCCCGGCAAGATCATCGACAAACGGAACGTCACCAAATTCCGCGGCCTGATCCCGAAGGGCATCGCGTTGCTGGTGAACAAGTACAACCTGCGGCTCTGGACCAAAAAGTACGCGCCGATCCACCCCTCCAAGGGCTACATCTGGGCAACAAACAAGTTCCTGGGCAAACCCGAGCTCAAGGACCTGGGCAACAGCACCCGCAAGCGAGGCATTAAGAACTATGTGGCGGGCCTGCCGTTCCCGAAGCCCAAGACGGGTCTCGAGGTCGCGTGGAACTACCAGTACGCGTACAACGGGGACGACGGGACCTTCCACTACGGCGTGTACTGGATCGATGCGAAGAAGGGTATCGAGCGCTGGGAGGAGTGGGTCTGGGAGTTTATCATCCGGACCCTGAACCGGACAGATCTCAAGCCCCGCCCAGCGTACAAAAACCTCAAGGAGAAAGGTATCCAGTACCTCTCCATGACCTACGCTATCCAGCCCTACGACAAGCGGGGCTTCGGCGCTGTCTACAAGCGGTACCTGAAGCCCAAGGACCAGGAGGGTTGGGTCTACATGCCCAACACGAAGCGGGCCGTCCAGATGAAAATCGGCTCCACCGGAGAGGCATGGAACTCTACGGACATGCTCTACGAGGATGTGCGCGGCTACATGGGCTACCCCGAGTGGATGAACTGGGAGCTCATCGAGGAGAAAACCCTCCTCATGCCCATGCAGGCGGAGTCGCCCCTGGGCAAGGAGGCCCGAGACAAGGTCTTCGACTTCAAGAACCCACCGCACTGGAACCCGAAGCTCAAGTGGGAGCCCCGCCCGGTCTACGTGGTAGAGGCCAAACCCAAGTTCTCGGACTATCCCTACAGCCGGATGACCTTCTACATCGACGCGGAGACCTACTTCATCGTGCTCAAGGAGTCCTACGACCGGAAGGGCAAGCTCTGGAAGATCACAATCAACGCGTACAACGCGTCCAAGAACATGGACATGTACCCGCCTGGCGTGGCGGCCTCGCTCACGATCGACGTCCAGGCGGAGCACGCCACCGCATTCCCCTCCTACAACTTCAAGGCAAACGTGGGCCTCAAACCCTCGAAGTTCACCAAGGAATCGATCCTCAAGAAGGGCAAATAGCCGACGGTCGGCACCATCTCCTGACCAATCCGAACCAGGAGCTTGACGACCGGCCCGGCTTGCCATCCATAGTGAGGCCAACATGAAGCGTCCGTCCCCAAGTGTCCGTCGCAAAATAAACAGTGCATTCGGCCGCTGCTGCATCCACTCTCGCTTCGTTCCGCAACCTCAACGTACAGGCAGTATGCCTGCGGCTGCGCGCCTTACGAGAGCGGCGTATCAGCGCCCTCGGTGCGATCTGTTTGTTTTGCGACGAACCCTAACCAACTCCGCCGGGCTCCTCCTGGCTCTCCTCCTCCTCCTCGCAGCCTGTCACTCCACCGGGGAGAGCGACCGGGATCTCGGAACGGTCATCGATCGCCTTACCCAGCGGGACCGGCTATACGGCGTTACGTTCGCAGGGGAGCAGGTATGGGCCGTGGGCTTCCCCGGGCTGATCCTGCACTCACCCGACGGGGGGGAGACCTGGGATGCCCAGGAGGGCGGCCGCGGCGAGGCCCTCTTTGACGTAGAGATGCTCGACGAGACCACCGGGTGGATTGTGGGGCGAAACGGCCTCGTACTTCACACGACCGATGGCGGCGGGAGTTGGACGCCCCAGAAGACGCCTACGGAGATGGCGCTCTATTCAGTGGATTTTTTCAGTAAGTCAGAGGGCTGGGCCGTAGGCGAGTTCGCCACGGTGCTGAGGACTACTGATGGGGGGGAAAGCTGGGAGTTGGTGACCGCTACGTTGACCGTGGGAGGCCCTTCAGGGCCGAAAATCGGGGCTGAAGCCCCTCCCACAGAAGAACTCGAAATAGGCGACGACGAAGGCGACAACGACGAAGGCGACGACGACGATGACGAGGGCGACGAGGACGATTGGGGCGACGACTTCGGAGATGCGCCAGGGGTCGATTACGGGGTGGACGGCGGCGACGCGGACGAGGACGTGAACCTCGCGGGCGGCGGCGATGGCCCCAAGGTCTTCGACCGCCACCTGGGCGGGGTCTGTGTTCTGGGGCCCGGAACGGTCCTGGCCGCGGGGGAGTCCGGGGTGGTCCTCCGCACCGACGACAGCGGCGCCACCTGGCGCAAATTGGACAGCGGAGAGTGGGCGAGCCTTTACGGCATCGGTCACCCTGCCGGCCCCGACGGCCCCGCGTTCGTCGCGGGCTCCTCGGGGGTGGTGCGGCGCTCCACCGACGGCGGCATCACCTGGGAGAAAGTGGAAACAGGAACCGAACAGCACCTGTTCCGGACCGCTTCCTCCGGCGAACGGGTCTTTGTCGTTGGCCGGCGGGGGCTCCTCCTGGCCGGTGCGCTGGACGCGGACGCGCTGGAGCCCGTCCCCCTGGGACTCTGGGGCTGGCTTTCGGGGATCGCCTTCGGTCCCGACGGGCGGGGCGTCATCGTGGGTGGCCAGGGCCTGATCATGACCACCACCGACCACGGCGCTACATGGCGTCGGGCCGGCAGTCGATAGGGGGGCACTGTGGACGATACGAAAGGCACCATGGCAGGCCGCATGGGCGTGTTCCTGATCCGTTTCCGTATCCCGGTCATGATCCTGATCCTCGCGATGACCTCGGTCTTCGCGTGGAAAATCCAGGACGTACCGTTCACCAGCGAGGCCATCGACCTTTTCCCATCGGACCATCAGTATGTCCAGACCTTTATGGAATACGCGGAGGTCTTCGGCGGTGCGAACACCGCTGTCCTCGCTGTGGAGGTGAAGGACGGGGACATTTTCAACATCCACACCCTCGAAAAGATCCGTCGGGTCACCAAGGCTGTAGAAAAAATCCCCCGGGTGAACAACTACCAGGTCCTCTCCATAGCGCAACGCAAGGTCAAGAGCGTCAAGGTGATGTTCAACGAGATGGGCCGGGAGCTGGAGATCCGGTCCATAATGTGGCAGGCCCTGGATCCACCGGTGAACCATCCGGGCACGGAGCGCTACGACGCGGACCACTGGGACGGGGTCTACACCGAGAAGGACATCGCGCTCCTCACCGGCGAAGAGCGGGCCGCGTACAACGCGCGCATCACAGGACTGAAAGAGGACATCTACTCATCTCCCCGGATCTTCGGCACCCTGGTCTCCAGGGAAAAAGACGGTGCTGACTCCCGTGCAGCGCTCATCGTGGTTGGCTTCCTGGACAAAAAAGCTGGCGACGACGACTCCGATGGGGAGAAGATAACCTTTGAACAGGGTATCTATCAGAGCCTCAAGGAGGTCGTGGAGGCTGAGGAAGACGAGGAGACATCTATCCACGTCATCGGTCGGCCTGTATCCGTAGGCTACATCCATGCCAACCAGGAGCAGATCAAGAACCTGCTCATTTACTCGCTCCTTGCTATTTTCTTCACGCTCCTCCTCTACTTCCGGGACATCCGCGGGGTGCTGATTCCGATCATCACTGCGTCATTATCCGCTATCTGGGGCCTCGGCTTCATCGGGTTCCTCGGGTACAACTTCGATCCCCTGGTGATCGTCGTACCATTCATTATTTCGGCCCGGGCCCTCTCCCATTCGGTCCAACTCATCGAGCGCTACTTCGAGGAGTATTATAAGCGCAATAGCAAATCGGAGGCAGCGATCGCCACCTTCTCGGGCATCCTCTCCCCGGGGCTCCTCTCGATCATCACCGACGCGGCTGGGGTCTTTTTGGTAATCCTCACGCCCATCCCCCTAATGCAGAAGCTCGCGGTCATGGGCGGATTCTGGGTACTGTCCTTCATCATCAGCGACCTCCTCTTCAACCCGGTCCTCCTGTCCTTCATCCCCCCGCCCAGAAAAAAGACGAAGACGGGGCCGGACTTGACGGAGCGGGCACTAGATCGCGTCGGCGCCTGGTGCATCGGCCCCGGACGCTGGGCAGTGATCGTCATCACCCTGCTCATCGGAGTCGGGGGCTTCTACTTCGCGAAGGATCTGGTGATCGGAGATGTGCATCCCGGGACGCCGATGCTGTGGCCCAACTCAAAGTACAACCAGGATACTGACCGTATCGCTGAGAAATTCGGCAACACGGAGATCCTGAACGTGATCGTGCAGGGGACCGACTGCCCCCTGCCCCCCCGGAAAGAGCTCCTGGAACGCCACGGCTGCGACGAGGACGCCGGGTTCTGCTACGACGACTCAGCGGTGTCCTGCACAGAAGACGAGGACTGCTTTGGTTGCGATCCGAACGCAGGCACCTGTCGCACCGACCATGGGCGAGAGTGCAGCGAGGACACGGACTGCGTGGCCTGGGACTGCAACCCGATCAAGTCTCCCGAGGTGCTTAGGACCATGGAGGCCCTCCAGCGGCACATGGAGATGCTCCCGGAGGTGGGCTCTACCTCGTCCTTCGCATCGATGATCCCGGGCATCCAGAGCGCGTTCACGTCTTACGACCCCAAGGCAGAGCTCATCCCGGCCACACGGGCCGGCACCGGCGGAATCATCGAGTTCATCGTATCCAAGGCCGAACCCGGGGATCTGGCCCGGTACACCACCCCGAACTTCCAGCGGGCCACGGTGACCCTGTACCTGCGGGACCACAAGGGGGACACCCTCCGGACGGTGATCGCCGAGGTCAAGGACTTCATCGAGAAGAATCCCATGGCAGAGGCCGAGTTCAAGCTGGCCTCAAGTTACGGGGGCCTCCTGGCCGCGGTGAACGAGGTGATCACCCGCGCAGAGGTCCAGGTCACAGCGCTGGCATTCCTCATCGTGTTCGTCTTCTGCGGCCTCGCCTTCCGTTCGGCCGTGGCCGGGATCCTCTTCCTGGTGCCCTTGGCCCTGTCCAACTACGTGACTTACGCGATGATGGGCGCGCTGGAGATCGGCCTCGACGTGAACGCGCTCCCCGTGGTCTCCCTGGGGGTGGGCCTCGGGGTGGACTACGGCCTCTATGTCGTAAGTCGGATCATCGAGGAGTACCGCCTGATGCCTGATCTGGACCACGCGATCCGA
>CAYOTU010000057.1:0-12921 GCA_964406905.1 uncultured Myxococcales bacterium
ATCTCGGAGACGCTGACCGAGAGGGCGCGAAACAGGAGCCCCGCTATGCCCAGCATAGCGGCCAGGCCCAGGATTCCGCCGGCCTCCGAGGTGGCGGTGATCTGGCCGAGGAGGTCGGTCACATGCTCGGCCAGGAAGGGGAAGGCGTGCTCCGTCGTTTCGAGAATCGACGAGCGCAGCCGCTCCAGGCGCTCGGGGCTCGCCAGGATCGGCGCAGCGAAAACGCGGGTAATCCAGACCAGGAGGGAGAGGAAGGGGATCAGGGAGAGGAGGGCGAAGTAGGCCAGGAAGGCAGCGTCCCGCTGGAGGCGCCTGGTCTGGAATTTCCGGGCCGCACCCAACCCGATGGCCACGGCGAACTCCACCGCGGTCGCCAAGGGCCGCGGAAGGCGGCCTATAACATAATCCAGGCGTTCAAGAAGAGTAAACGCGAAGGCTCGGAGTCCCTTCAAAACGCGCCTGCCTCCCAGAGTTCATCATCAAGGGTCCAACGATAAAAAATTCTACCGGGCTCACGCACGCGTGGCAACAGATCTTTCCAAAAGCACCCCGGATTGATAACATACCCAGCGAAATATGGACTGGTGTGACTTTGTATTGAAGAAGAGTTTGAGGAGGACGAGATGAAGCGGATGGCATTGATTACGGTGATCCTGGTGATATCCCTTCCTGCCTGTAGCGGCGGCGACGGAGGCGGAGGCGGAGGCGGAGGAGACGACAACGGCGCGTGCATTGAGGCGCTCCCCGGATGCGAAACCGGGGAGCCGACCTGCATTGGCCAGTACGTCCGGACCTGCAACGGTGACGCCACCGAGTACCTGTACGAGTACTGCTTCGGAGCTGTCTGCAAGAACGGCGCGTGCGCGCAGGCAGCATGTACGAACCCAGGCATGGCCACCTGCGTCGACGTGTCCTCCGGGACAAAATGCAAGGAGGACATGTCCTTTCAGCTCCCCTTCGACTGCGCGGAAGGCACGACCTGCGCGGGAGGGGACTGCTTCCCTGTGCCGTGCACCGCGGGGGAGATCAACTGCGCGCCCGAGCGGGGGTTCGTGACGTGCACCGAGGACGGCTCCGCCTGGGCCTTCACTGCCTGTGCAGCGGGAGAATATTGCGACCTGGCCGCGGCTAACTACTGCGTGCCCATGCACCCCGAGTGCGTCAGCAACCCCCTGGGCGTCTTCTGCGAGGACTTCTCCACCGCAAAGGTCTGCACCCCCGAGGGCCAGGCCGATACGGTTAAATGCGGCGACAAGGAGGTCTGCGTGGAGGGCTTCTGCCAGGAGAGGATCTGCGGGATCGCGTACGAGCCCGCGGGCGGCGACGACACCGTCGGACCCGCCGACATCCTTGAGCCTGAAGACACCACCGGAGACCTGGGCGACGGCTTCGTGCCGCCGCCGGACCTCCCGAAGCCCGACATCCCGCCCCTCGAGCCCAAGTCCGTGGGCGAGGCGTCCCTCAACGGCGGGGACTTCTCCCACGAGGAGGTGAAGTTCACCTCCAACCTGACGTCCAACTACATCCACGCGGACAAGATCCTCCAGGTCAAGATGGCCAAGGGCTCCTACATCCTTGAAGTGCAGATTCAGAACATCGAGGAGGGGGTCGTGGGACTGTTCTCGTCAGCGGACCCGGGTTCGGTGACCGCTGTCTACCTCTTCAACGACGGGAGCGATCTCCAGGGGGACCTGCAGTGGCGTTACCTCTCCACGGAGTACGAGGTCACCCTCGAGGAGTTCGGTGCGGCCAACGAGGGCCGGGTCAAGGGGACCTTCTCCGGGGTCCTCGCTGACCAGACCGGCGGGGATCCGGTCGTCCTGTCCGACGGCTTCTTCGACGTGCCGCGCAAGGAGTAGGCAAGGCCAGACCGCGGCTACCTACATCGCCCCCGGGGACCACCCCGGGAAACCTGACGCAGCACTCCGGACCCGGACAGGACCGATGAAAAGCGTGATTCTAGTGACCCACACACCTGAGGTGACCCGTGTCGCTGCCATCGAAGATGGCCGCACCGTGGAGGTCCAGGTGGAGCGATCCGACAACCGTACGGTGGTCGGCAACATCTACAAGGGACGCGTCGTGCGCGTCCTCCCCGGCATCAACTCAGCGTTTGTGGACGTGGGGCTCAGCCGCACAGCGTTCCTCCACGCGCTGGACGCGGCGCCCGTCCGGGCCGACCACGACGAGGTCCTCCCGGACAATGTCCAGGCCGAGGAGGCCGGTGGTGCGCCGGCGGAGCCCCACGAGTCCGAGACCGTGAGAACCCGCATTGAAGACCATGTTCGTGAGAACCAGGAGATTATTGTCCAGGTACGGAAAGAGCCCATCGGCACAAAGGGAGCTCGCCTCACCCGGCAGATCTCCCTGCCCGGCCGCCTGATGGTCATCCTCCCCCTGGGCCGCAAGGTCGGGGTCTCCAAGGCAATCGAGGACCCGGTAGAGCGTGACCGCCTCCGGGAGATCGGCGAACGGATCCGGCACGAAGGCATGGGGCTGATCCTCCGCACCGCGGCCGAGGGCCGGGGCGAGGCGGAGCTGGCCGCTGATGTGCAGGTCCTCCTGCCCCTCTGGGACCAGGTCCGCAAGGCAGCGGACAATCTGGATGCGCCCTCCCTCCTCCACGAGGACCTGGGCCTTCTCCTGCGCTCGGCCCGGGACTTCATAACCCAGAAGTACGAGGGCTTCTTCATTGATTCTCCGTCCGGGTACAAACAGGTGCTGGATTTCGTGAGCCACTTCATGAAGGGCCAGGAGCACCTCTTCCACCTTCATACCGGGGACCACTCCCTCTTTCAGAAGTACGGGGTGGAGTTGGAGTTGGCCAGGGCCCTGGATCGCCGGGTCTGGCTCCCCTCCGGGGGCAGCATCGTCATCGAGCGCACCGAGGCCCTCACCGTTGTAGACGTGAACACCGGGCGCTTCGTGGGCAAATCGGACATCGAGGAAACGATCCTCAAGATCAACCTCGAGGCAGCGGTGGAGATCGCACACCAACTCCGCCTGCGCAACGTGGGCGGAATCATCGTAATCGACTTCATCGATATGGCCACGGCCGAGAACCGCGACGCGCTCTTTGGTGCCCTGATCAAAGCCCTCGAACGGGACAAGACCAAGGTGCGGGTGGCGGGCCTCTCGGAGATCGGCTTGGTGGAGATGACCCGAAAGCGGACCCGGGAGAGCCTCCTGGCCTCCCTGACCGAGACCTGCTACTGCTGCCATGGCAAGGGATACCTGAAGAGCCCCGAGACGGTCTGTCACCGGCTCATGGAGAGCATCCGGGACAAGATCTCAGCGCCGTCCGTCCGGAGGCTCCACGTCCACGCGAACCCACGGGTCGTAGACACCCTCCTCCAGGTCTACGGCGGTCTCCTCGAGGAATTGGAGCAGCGCACCGGGCGAGAGGTGGTCCTTACCGCGCGCAAGGAGCTGCACATGGAGCGCTACGAAGTCTTCGGAGAAACCTGATGCGAATCGTCTCGCTGGTGCCGTGCATCACCGAGACCCTCCTGACAGCGGGTCTCGGCGACCAGATCGTTGGACATACCCGGTATTGTCCCGAAGTCGACGGAGCCGCTGTGGTCGGTGGGGTCTGGGATCCGGACCTGGACGCTATCGCGGCCCTCGCACCCGATCTCGTATATATCGACCCCGAGGAGCAGCGTCCGGAACATGTCGACGCGCTGGAGGCCCATCTTTCTGTCCAGCGGATCTCCGTACGCAGCATAGCGGACAGCACCGCACTGGCGGAAGCCCTGGGGTTGCCCGCTGCGTCAACCGGGGGGGGGGCGGTGGGGTCGCCCATTCCCGTTGTGGTCCCGATCTGGCTGCGCCCCCTGCGCCTCCTCGGCGCGGGACGGTACGGCGACGCGGTCCTGGCTGCTGCGGGCTTCGCCAACCGGGTAACCATGCCCGGCTACCCCGGTGGGCCTACCGGCTGCGACGACGTGGACGGACTGAGTGACCTACTGGACGGGGCCTGCCTCCTGCTGCCCACGGAGCCCTGGGGCTTTGGTGAAGACGACGCGGCCCGCTACCGCGCTACCCTGGCGTCGCTCCGCGCAGTGCGGGTCGTGGACGGCCGCGACCTGTTCTGGTACGGAGCGCGAACCCAGGCTGCGATCGCCCGACTGCGGGCCATGCAGCGAACGATCGAGGAGGAGACGACACCATGACCGATGTAAGCACCCGCTTCTTGGCCGTACGCCAGATCATGCTGCCGGCCTGCCGCCTCGCGGCGGGCGATGGGCCCGCCCGAACCTTCCTGGCGGGACGCGTGCGCATCGGCACCGCGGATGACAACGATCTGATACCAGAATCAGACACCGTATCTCGATTCCACTGTGTCCTGGAACGACGCCATGACGGCTGGCTCCTCAAAGATCTGGACAGCACCAACGGCACCCGCATCGGTGGAGCCCGGATCGTCGCAGCGCTCCTGGAAGGCCCTTGCTCCTTCCATGTGGGGGAGGTCCCCGTGCATTTCGAGCCCATGGAGGAGCAGGTAGAGGCCGACGACGAAGCGGGAGACCGCCTCGGCGATCTGGTCGGTCGTTCCGCTCCGATGCGCGCGCTCTTCTCGTTGATTGAGAAGATCGCGCCAACTGACATCACGGTATTGCTCCAGGGCGAGACCGGCACCGGAAAGGAGGTGGCCGCGCGGACCCTCCATGCGCGGAGCCCTCGCGCCGCGGGACCTTTCGTGGTGGTGGACTGTGCAGCCCTGCCCCGGGACCTGGTGGAGAGCGAGCTCTTCGGCCACGAGAGGGGGGCGTTCACCGGCGCGGTGGAGGGGCGCCTCGGCCTCGTCGAGTTGGCCGAAGGGGGGACCCTCTTCCTGGACGAGATCGGGGAGCTGCCCCTGGCGGTCCAGCCGCGGCTGCTGCGCCTCCTGGAGCGGCGGGAGCTGCGCCGGGTCGGAGGTCGTCATCCTCGCCCCGTGGACTTGCGGATCATCGCCGCTACGAATCGAGATCTGAGGGCAGCGGTGGACGCGGGGATTTTCCGCGGGGACCTCCTCTTCCGCCTTGATGTGGTGCGCCTGGTCCTGCCCCCACTGCGCGAACGAATCGAGGATCTGGAGCCTCTTCTGGAGCACCTCCTCGCCCGCCTGGCGGGGACGGGGCGCAGCGGGCGGCAGACCCGGCTGGCCGGCTTCGACGACGCTGCCTGGGCCCGCCTCCGGGCCTGGACCTGGCCCGGCAACGTCCGGGAGCTGTACAATGTGATCCAACGAGCAGCGGCCCTGTCCGACCAGGCCCTGGCAGGCCCCGATGTCTTGCCCTTCGATGACCCTTCCGGCGAGGCCCCGATAGGCGACGGTGGCTTCCGGGGCGCGAAGCGGCAAGCCACGGATCAATTCGAGCGGGAGTACCTGCGGGAGCTGATCCGGCGCAGCGGCGGAAACCTGAGCCGGGCAGCACGGGAGGCCCGTATGGACAGGAAACACCTGCGGGAGCTGATCCGGCGCCACGGCATCGAGAAGACGTCAACCGGCCGGGCTCCGACAGGTTGACGGCCTCAGGCCGCGCACAGTATGGTATCGGTGGAGTCTTCGAGCACGTGAGGCAAAAAATGAGAAGGCACGGTATCCTGTCCATGCTGGTCCTGCTGGTCCTGCTGGTCCTGCTGGCCCTGGTCGGCTGCGACGAGTTCAAGAAGACCGGCTCCGTCATGGACGTGGCTGAGGGCGAGATCGAATCCGACGCCTACGCACCGGGCAAGGGCGTCGGCGAACCCTGTGACGAGGACAGCGATTGCCGCGCTGGCCTCTCCTGCCAGGGCGGCACCTGCCAGCCAGCGGGCACGAGCCTCCCGGACATGCCCTGCATGATCAGCGCTGAGTGCGGCGACGAACTCGTCTGCGGCTTCGACCTGGAGAAACTCGAGAACCCCAAGACCTGTCAGCCCGAGGGGGACGGTGAGCAGTGGGACATCTGCTCTACGGATCTCGACTGCCAGAAGGGTTTCTACTGCAAACCCGTTGGCTTCACGGGCTCCTGCCAGCCCGAAGGGAATAAGGACGTAGGCGAGGCCTGCGAGAAAACGGACGACTGCTTCGGCGGTCTGGCCTGCGGCACGTCCGATTCGGGGGAGATGATTTGCGGCCTCCTCGGGCTTCATCTCCAGGCTTTCTTCGGTCCCTCCTGCGCGCCGGGCTCAGAAATCGGCGATCCGCCCAGGGTCCTCTTCGAAGTTCCGCGCGACGGCGAGCCCCTGACCGAGTTCTACCGCCTGCCCTTCCCCAACGACGCGCGGGTGGTGAACGGCCACCTGGACCTCTCGGGCCACCCCACCCCGGGCTCCGGCGTGGTTGGGATGGACGTGCTCAAGCGGGTGATCGAGGTGATACAGCGGGATCTGGACGCGTACGGCACCAACCCCGTCGTCTTCCTGCGGTTCAGCGTCACCCCCGCTAATCCCCTGAAGGAATCCCTCCAGGCCACGGGGGACGGCCAGACGATCTTCCTCCTGGACATCACCGACCCTACATCCGAGGACTACGGCGCGTCCCGCTCGATCAACTGGTCCTTCAGCTCCGGACGGGGCAAGTACATCTGCTACAACCACTTGGCGATCTCGGTGTCCTGGTCCCGCCCCCTCGAGCCTGGGCACACCTACGCGGCCCTGGTCACCGACGGGATTCCCGCCAGCCCCAAGGAAGACGGCGGTGCGAACCGCGCTTTCCAGAGAGACGCGGACTTTGACGCGGCCATGGCGGCCCAGAAGCCCGGCCAGGCGGATCTGGCCCGCACCTGGGAGGCCTACGCGCCCCTCCGGACCTTCCTGGCCCACCCAGCGGCCGTGGACCTCGGCCTCTCCGACGGCAACGTGATCGGCGCTGCGGTCTTCACCACCTACGACCCCCGATCCATCATGGAAAAGACCGCTGAGGTCCTGGCGAACAAGGGCGCACCGCAGATTACCGAGATGGTCCTCTGCGGGGAGGGGGTGACCTCACCCTGCGACGATGGCCTCACGGGAGAGGAGCATGTCCGGGGCTGTTTCGCCGCTGACCCCGCGTTCTACGAGCTCCAGGGCAAGGTCCGTCTTCCGAGCTTCCAATCAGGCACCTTGCCCTACTACGACCCTGCGGACGGCGGACGGGTGGAGTTGGACGGAAAAGGCAAACCCAAGCAGAAAGGCGTGGAGGATGTCTGCTTCTCGCTCACCGTGCCCAAGAACCTCGACATGCCAGCGACGGGATGGCCCCTGGTCCTCTACGCGCACGGCACCGGCGGCACCTTTCGCAGCCACGTAGTCACGGGAATCTCAGGGACACTCTCCGAAGCCCAGGTCTGGAACCCCGACACCGAGGCCTTTAATCGGTCCACTGGGTTCATGGTCCTGGGCTACGACCAAGTAATGCACGGCCCGCGCAAAGGGGACACCCTCATCGACACCGACTCCCTGGTGTTCAACTTCCGCAACCCACAGGCAGCGCTGGGCAACTTCATACAGGGAGCCGCTGACAACTTCTCGATGCTCCGGATGGGGGAGGCCCTGCACCTGACCGAGCCGCCCTTCTCCGAGGTCGCGCCTGGGGTGGCGGACACGGGTCATCTCTTCTTCGTCGGGCACTCCCAGGGCGGCACCACCGGCCCCCTCTTCCTGCCCTTCGAGCCGGCGATTCAGGCAGCGGTCCTCTCGGGTGCGGGGGGCGGCCTCGTGGACTCCCTCCTCCGTAAGTTCGCACCGGTGGACATCAAAGACGGCGTGACCGTGGCGCTCCAGGACGAGAACGTAAGCCGCACACACCCGGCCCTGGCCCTGCTCCAGAACTACTACGAGTCCGTGGACCCGATCAACTTCGGAGCCAACCTCTTCTACCAGCCCATCGAAGGCATGCACAAGATTCGGATTTTCCACCTCTACGGCCTCGGGGACGAGCACACACCCCCGACGACTATCAAGAGCCTCTCCGCGGTGATGCACGCGGATCTGGCCTTCGCGCCGAGCCTCGCAGACGCGGACCAGGACATCTACAGCGGCGTCAACGTAGCAGACCTCCCCAAGAAGGTAGACAGGGGGATAACGGTGGAATACAAGTCCGACGCGGACTACGAGGGACACTTCGTCCTCTTCCGTCATACAGACGCTATCCGCCACTTCGTGAACTTCCTCGGCACAGCAGTCTACGATCCCAAGCCCACGCTTGTGGAGTAGTCTACATACAGCCGTTCTTTCTATACAGGTTCCGCCAGCGAAGGACCCGCTCCGGATAGGAGAAGTTGAAGGGAAGACGCTTCTCCCTGGCTGCAGCGTTTACATTGCCGGGGCCCGCGTTGTACGCGGCGAGACCGTAGATCAGGTTGCCGTCGTAGCGCTTTAAGTAGCGGCTCAGGACCTTGCAGCCGCAGCGGATGTTACCCTCGGGCTCCCAGACGTTGGAGCACTTCATGTGCCTCGCGGTGCCGGGCATGACCTGCATCAGGCCCTGGGCGCCGACCCTGGATTTGCTGTCCGCGTTGAACGAGGACTCCACCTTGATCACCCCCATGACCAGCTCCGGCTCCAGGTCGTACTGATGCGCTATCTCGTCGATGAAGGGGCGTAACTTCTCACACCGATCCTTGCGGGCCTTGCTCTTGCGCGCTGTCTTGAGGGAGGTGGCACGGCGGACCTTGTGCTTCTTCTTGCTCGCTGCCTTCTTCGAGGTCTTTTTCTTCGAGGCCTTGCCGGACGATCTCGCTGTCTCATTGGACTCCGCCCCCCCCATAAAGGGAGGCAGGGGACCGCAGGACATCAAGAGCATCAATGCGGCCATGGCGGCTATGTGCTTCGCGTGCTTCATCCCGATCCTGAATTCTATAGAGCCTCCGGGAACTTGCAAATTCCGAGGCTTTTACGTACCTTACGGACCCGATCCAAAAAGACGGATCGTTGCGGAGGTACTTTAGAATGCGGCGAGTAATCCTGATCGTGCTGGACTCGGTGGGGGCGGGCGCGCTCCCCGACGCGGACGCGTACGGCGATGCCGGCGCGGACACCCTGGGAAACACAGCGAAAGCGGCGGCGGGACTTCACCTCCCGAACATGGCAGCGCTGGGCCTGGGCAACCTCCACCCGATCAGCGGCGTCTCCCCGGCCGCGGCCCCCGCTGCCCGCTACACACGCCTGGCGGAGGCATCCGCTGGCAAGGACACGGTCACGGGGCATTGGGAGCTGGCCGGGCTGATCAGTGACACCCCCTTCACGACCTTCACTGACAACGGCTTCCCGCCTGAAATCATCGACGCGTTCCGTGACCGCATCGGTACCGACATTCTGGGTAACTTCGCTGCCTCGGGCACAGAGATCCTCGACCGACTCGGTGCGGAGCACCGGGCCACGGGACGACCCATCGTCTACACCTCAGCGGACTCGGTCTTCCAGGTGGCAGCGCATACGGACACTGTCCCCCTGGACACGCTGTACCGGTGGTGCGAGATCGCTCGTGAGATCCTGAACCCCCACAGGGTGGCCCGGGTGATCGCCCGCCCCTTCGTCGGGGAGCCCGGAGCATGGCAGCGCACCTATGATCGCAAAGACTTCGCCATGGCCCCCTCCGCACCCACGGTTCTTGATGGAATCGTGGCTGCGGGACTGCCCGTGGTGGGGGTGGGCAAGATCGAGGACATCTTCTCGGGACGCGGGATCACCGAGTCCCACCACACCGAGGGCAACGATGACGGGATGCGCAAGACCCGGGCACTTATGGACCGCGTGGACGGGGGATTGATCTTCGTCAACCTCGTGGACTTCGACATGGTCTACGGCCATCGCCGGAACCCTGCGGGCTATGCCCGAGCCCTGGAAGAGGCCGATGCGTTCCTGCCGACCCTCCTGGAGGGTTGCCGCGACGGCGACCTCCTGCTTTTCACAGCGGACCACGGCTGCGACCCGACCTTCACTGCACACACGGATCACACGCGGGAGTACGTGCCCCTCCTTGCCTGGAGCCGGAGCGTCCCGGGCGGTCCCGTGCCGACGCAGGAGACCTTCGCCGCTGTCGCGGCCACGGTCGCCTCGTGGCTGGGGATCCCCTGGGATGGCCCCGGGGGGTCGATTATCTAATCAGCGGTTGCGCCGAGATCGGCCATGCGTACCGCAAAGACCGCTGCGTGGATCAGATCACCATCCGCGGTGGAGAGATCGTTGAAGTGGAGCGCTACGTTATAACCGCCGCCGCGATCCGCCTTGGAGCGGATCACCCGCGCGGGTATTGCAACCCGGCCCGAGGCCATGCCGGAGATCTGAACCTCCAGATCCAGGACCACCACCACCCAGGCGTTTTTCTTCAGAGGCACGTCCTGGGGAACCCGCAGCCCGGAACCGCTCAAGTCCAGGCGTCGCCGGACAAGCCGGGTCGCTGTCGGGTCGTCCCGCAGAGAGGCCGCGTAGTCCGCTATGCCCTCGGAGTTCCCCTGATGCTCGGGTGCGGGATAGACCCCCACCTCCAGATCAATCTTCGCGCGGATGAACTCCCGGCGCTCCCCCCGGCGGGGGGAGTCGGTCATCCGCAAAAGAACCTGATCTCCGGGCAGACGCTCCCCCCACGCGCAGCGGAGGGTATAGGAGGTGTCATCCACGGAGTACATCAGGGTAATCACCGCCTTCTCCAGGAGCGCGTCTTCAGGGCTCGGGAGGAGTTTCACTACGAGGGAGGTGGGGCTTACGGCCACCACCGGCCCGTGGGAGAGCAGGGGTTGTCCCCCGTGAATACCAATAATCGTCACGAGACGGTCCACCTCAGGGACCGGCGGCTTGCCAAGATCCATTCTCTCTCCACTCCCCGCCCTTCAGGTCGGCTGTTCAACATTCACGGTACCACGAAGCGAAAATTGCATTCAAGGGCCTGTTTGCTTAAAATCCATGACGCAGGAGATGAAAGCCTCATGGAGCACCCGATTCGATCATCAGTCCTTCTTCGAAATATCATGGTCCTGGTGACCATCATCGCAGCGCTGCACCTTCACCCTGCCGACGCGGGTGCGGACGGCACCGGCGCTTTGGTGATTACCGAGATCCTGTCCCACCCGGCGGACGGCCTCGACGACCCGACGCAGGCGACCTGGTTCGAAATCCATAATCCCGGCACAGAGATGGTGCCCCTCGCCGGACTGAACATAGGGGACCATCTGGAGGGGAGCTTCTCGGTCTACCGCCCCGGCGGAATCCCGCCCGGGGGCTTCGCCGTATTTGGCGTAACCACAGTAAAACTGCTCAACGGCGGGATTCCCGTGGACGTGGCCTACGGTGGCGCGCTCACACTTGAGGCCATCGGCGGCAGCCTGGAGTTGTGGGCCGACGACGTTCTCCTCGACGTGCTGGAATACGGCGGCCCACTCTGGCCCGCTGTGCCCCCCGGCGTCTCCGCCACCCTTGAGCCGAGCGCTGCGGACCCGACCTCCAACGACGATCCTACCCGCTGGTGCGCGTCCGTACCCGCAAACGGCGCCCCGGAGGCCGCTGCCTCCAGCCCGGGAGACTGGGGTCCCGCCTGCGACAGCGACGGTGACGGCCTCAGCGAGGACGACGGGGACTGTGACGACGAGAATCCGGACGTCCTCCCGGGAAACCTGGAGAAGTGTAACGGCTTCGACGACAACTGCGACGGCATAACCGACGACCCGGAGGAGCTGCCTGCAGGCCCCGGATGCTCTTCCTACGGCGTCTGCGCTGACGTAACGCCCGTTTGCCAGGGGGCCGCAGGATGGATCTGCGAGTACCCCGACACCTGGGAGGACGAGGAGACCCTCTGCGACGGCCTCGACAACGACTGCGACGGCCAGACCGACGAGAGCCTCCGGAACCCCTGCGGAGACTGCGGGCCGCCCGAGTTTGACGGCTGCGACGGCCTTGACAACGACTGCGACGGTCAGACCGACGAGGACAAGACGCCGCCGGACCTGGCGGAGGTTTGTTCCCTGAACCCCGTGGGGGTCTGCATGGGCATGCAGATCGTCTGCGGCGGGACCGCCGGCTGGGAATGCCTCCTCCCAGACGGATGGGAAGCCGACGAGGTCTTGTGCGACGGCCTCGACAACGACTGCGATGGCGACACCGACGAGGGGTATGAAATCGGCGAACCCTGCCTCACAGGCCAAGGGGCCTGCGAACAGGTAGGGATCCTGACGTGTACGTCCGATCGCCTTAACGCAAGCTGCGTCGTAGAGGTGCAGGAGATCGGCATCGAACTTTGCGGAGACGGTCTCGACAACGATTGCGACGGCGACACCGATGAAGGCTTCTGCACCGATGAGCCCTGCCACGCAGGCCTGGGCGTCTGCGCGGTAACGGGGAAATGGGTCTGCACCCAAAATCGCCTCTCCGAGGTATGCTCGGCGCAGCCCGGACTTCCGGACGCTGAGCTCTGCGGGAACCATCTGGATGACAACTGTGACGGTGAGACCGATGAGGACCCTTGCGAGCCGGATTCCGGCGACACCGTCGGCACGAGCGGATGTGGGAGGTGCGCGCCGGTCTCCATGAACCCGTTGCTCCTCCTGCTCCTCCTGGCCATCCTTCGCACGCGTCCGGAAAACTCCAACCCAACCCATTGAAAAGAGACGAAGACTGAAGACAGCGGGAAGGTCCTTGACTTGTCTCCGGGGGCCTTCTATAGTTCTCTTCGCAATGGCCTGTTTGCGTTTGGGTCTGACACCATCTGAAGGAGGGTAGTGATGAGGACCAGAATGTTTGTGCTCGTGGTTGCGGTCCTGTTCGGGGCCACCTTCGTTACATCCTGTGGCGAGAAAAAGGTCGAGAAAAAGAAAACCGAGAAGAAGGTCGAGAAGAAGGCCGAGAAGAAGAAGGCCGAGAAGAAGAAGGCCGAGGAGAAGAAGGCGGAGCCTAAGGCGGAAGAGAAGATCGAAGAAGCCCCCGCCGAGGCCCCTGCCGAGGCCCCTGCCGAGGCCCCTGCCGAGGCCCCTGCCGAGG
>CAYOTU010000058.1:0-12817 GCA_964406905.1 uncultured Myxococcales bacterium
ACGCGAACTTGGAAGCGCTTGAGGTCGCTCTCGAATGGCTGCGCGAAGAGAGCGTGGATGAGGTTGTTTGCCTCGGCGATGTCGTGGGCTACGGCGCTGACCCCAACGAGTGCTGCCGCCTGGTGCGGGAGACAGCGTCGGTGACCCTCCTGGGGAACCACGACGCGGCGGTCATCGGCGCGATGAGTACCGAGTATTACTACGACGCTGCCCGTGACGCGATAGCCTGGACCCGGCGCCAGCTCGACGAGGAGAACCTGCGCTGGCTCTACTCCCTGCCCTACAGCAACGTGCGGGCCAAGGACGACCTCGGCTTTTTCCACTCCGCACCCATTGTCCCCAGCGGCTACTTCTACGTGGTACGGAAGGAAGACGCGCTCACGCACACGCGCATCTACGACCGTCTCATGCGGGTGACCCTCATCGGCCACTCCCACCTCACCAAGGCCTTCCGTCTGACCCGGGACAAGGCCAAGGATATCTCCGGCAAGGCCCTGATCGCTGACGGCGAGAGCAAGCTCATCATTAACGTCGGCAGTGTGGGACAGCCCCGGGACCATAATCCCCTGGGCTGCGCCGGCCTCTACGACACGGAGACCAGAGAGTTCGTTCACCACCGCTTCGACTACGATCGCGGACGGACCGCGGAGAAGATCAAGAAGGCCGGCCTCGAACCGCGGTTCGGGGAGCGGCTCTTCCAGGGAGCCTGATGACTATAGACAGGATGGGCTTTGCCTCTGTGCTCATCGTCCTTGCCCTCTGCTTCGGCTGTACCGAGACCTTCAAGCCTGACTACGAAGTATAGGCCGGTGATGCCGTCTTTGACGACTATACCCAGACCGGCGAGACCCTCATGGTGGGGACCGTGGGGACATTCATGAGCTGGGACGGCGCCAACTGGACCCTCTTCCACCCATACCCGGGGCTGGGCCTCTCTGCGGTTGCTCAGGATGCAGACGGCGAGTTGGTCATTATCGGTGACCACGGCGCGATCTTCGGGCATCTGCAGTAGCTCAGTCGAACACTCCCGCGCGTAGCATTTCATCAACAATATCGCTCCACAGCGGTGCGGCCAGACGGGGTCCGGATGCTCCCTCGACCGGGGTGTTGTCGTCGTTTCCTATCCATACGGCCACCACGACGTGGTCAACCCAGCCGACGAACCAGGAGTCCCGAGCATCCTTGGAGGTACCTGTCTTGCCGCCCCGGTTCAGGTCCGGGCGGGCTCGGAGAGATCGGGGAATTGCGCGGCGGCCAGTACCCTCCTTGGTGACCGCTCGTAAGGCCCTGGCCAGGGCGCGGATGGCGCGGCGATCCGCTGTCGCCGGAGGGCCGTCCGCTGCCAGATAGATCACCTCTTTGGCCCGTTCGGTCACCGACCGAACCAGCCGGGGCCGCCACGCGTCTCCGTCTCCGGGAAAGAGCGCGTAGAGGCCGGCAAGTTGCGCAGGGGAGAGTGCGACGTTGCCCAGGGCCACGGTCAGATCCTTCATGGGGACCTCGGGGCCGCCGTAGCGGGCCCAGTCCTCGCTAAACGCAGGAAGTCCCAGGCGGGCGAGGATCCCAACCACGGGACGGTTGAGAGAGTGGACCAGCGCTGTGCGAACCGTGGCCTCCTCACCCGCCGGGAGAGGGTGGGGCTCCGCGGGGATCCAGGTATGGCCACCGCCGCCCCGGAAGCGCTGAGGCAGATCCTCGGGCAGGGGAGTGTCGTCCGTCCAACCCCAGCGTTCCAGCGCTGAGAGGTAGACGAATGGCTTCACCGTGGAGCCCAGGGTGCGGTGCGCGTCAAAGGCCCGGTCAAAGGGGTGATATCGGTTCCCGAAGCCGCCCACGCTGCCCAGGATTTCCCCGTTGCGGCCGTCCAGGGCCACTGCGGCAAGCTGGGGCGATGCTATCGGAACGAAGACCGGTGGATCGCCTTCCCAGGTCGAGCAGAGGTCCAGCTTTTCCGCTGGGGTGACCTGGATCCAGTCCCCGGGTGCCAGGGCCGGGGCGCTGTGGCCGGGGAGGTCCAACTCCATGGCCTCACGGGGCAGGACTCCGTGGCGGTCGCGGCAGGTGACTGGATAATAGCCGTCCTTGTCCGCTATCTCCTCCACGCGGACCCAGAGGGGCCGTCCCGAAGGAATGAGGCAGTCGTCCACGGTTTGTGGCGCGTCGTACTGTATCCGGAACCTTGGCCAGGCCGTACCGTCGGGGCCCTGGTCTTCGAGAAAACGCCTGACCCCGGCTGTCAGGGCAGCCTGGACCCGCGCATCGAGGGTGAGGCGTACCGTGTGGCCCCCGCGCGCGAATTCATCCTCGTTGAGGAGGCGCTCCAGCCAGGTGCGAATTCGCACCGCTGTGTGGGGAGCCAGGTCCATGTGGTGGCGGCGGCAGGGGTTCGCACCGGGGTAGGGGAGGTCCTCCTCGCCCAGGCGTTGTCGCGCATGCTCGAAGCGCGCCCGGGCCTTGTCCGGATGCTTGAGGGGGGAGAAACGCTCAGGCGCGCTGATGATTGCGGCGAGGAGGGTCGCCTCGCTTCGGTCGAGCGTGACCGCGCGCTTGCAGAAGTAGGTGCGCGCAGCCTCCTCCGCACCGTACGCGCCGTGGCCCCAGTAGATCTGGTTCAGGTAGATCTCCAGGATCTCGTCCTTGGTCAGCTCCTGCTCCAGTCGTTGCGCCAGCACTGCCTCGCAGAACTTGCGCCAGAGGGTCTTGCGTTGTGTGAGGAAGAGGCCCCTGGCCATCTGCTGGGTGATGGTGCTCCCGCCCTGGGCGAAGCGCCCCGCCCGGATGTTCGCCACCGCTGCACGCGCTATGGCGTACCAACTCACCCCCGCGTGGCTGCGGAAGTCTTCGTCCTCCACCGCTATAACCGCGTCCACCAGATGGGGCGAGATCTCATTGAGGGGAACCCAGGTTCGGCGTTCCTCCCCGAATTCGTACAGCAGGATCCCGTCCGCTGTGTAGAGGCGATTGATCTCCGGCACTGTCTGCGAGTAGGACGCAGGGGTTACCAACACGGGCACGGCTTTGAGCGCCAGCCAGGTCAGGAGGTGCCACCCGCCGATTGCCAGGAGGATGCCCAGAATGCACGCCAGGAGGAAGCGGCGCAGCCACCTGGGAGGTGCACGTCGCTTCTCGCGTGGTTTGTCCCTGGCGGAACGATTCACTGACTACAGAGATCCTGGGACACGCAGTACTGATTCACGCAAGCGTTGGCGGTGCAGAGGTTGCCGTCGTCGCAGCTGGGGCCGGAGGTGCAGCCCACGCAGTCGGGCAAGGGCAGGAACATGCAGCCGCCGACGGGATCACAGGTGTCGTCGGTGCAGGGATCCCCATCGAAGCAGCCCATGGTCGGGTGGTAACAAACGCCCTCATCGCAGATGTCAAGGGTGCAGGGGTTGCCGTCGTCGCAGGCCGAATTCTGGGTGCAGCCTTCGAAGCAGATGCAGTCCGGGCACTCCACGTACGCACAGGCGCCGGTGTCGAGGTCGCACCAGTCCACGGTGCATTCGTCAAGGTCGTCGCAGGTCACCAGGCTGTAATCGCATTGCGACTGTCCGTTGCAGGACTCCGTGGTGCAGGGGTTGCCGTCGTCGCAGTCAAGGTCGATGACGCACTCGAAGGTGCACTGCGGGTCGGTCAGGTAGTACTGGCAGCCCAGCAGCGGCACGCATGCGTCCACGGTGCAGGGGTTGCCGTCGTCGCACGCAAGGGGTGTGCCAGCGCAGGTCCCCATGCCGCTCTCGCCGTCGATGACGCAGTCCGCGATAGTGCAGCTCACGGGACCGTACGCGATCAGGTAGCAGTCCTGGGGCTTCTCGCATTGGTTTTCGCATTCGTCGATCGGCGTGTGGATGCAGCCCAGCCCCGCGTCGCAGCTATCCGCAGTGCAGGGATCGAAGTCGTCGCAGAGGGTCGGCAGGGACATGCAGGTGTGCGAGGCGGGATCGCAGTAGGATGCGTAGCAGGATGGGGCCAGACCGCAGTCCGAGTCTATGTTACAGCAGTCCGGGATCTCGGTGGTCATGCACTCACCGGTGAAGGGGTTGCATCCGTCCAGGGTGCAGGCGTCGCCGTCGTCGCAGATGGTGAAGGTGATGTCGCAGTATCCCGTGTCCGTGTCGCAGACGGCGCTTTCGACGCAGGGGTGCTCCAGCTTGTACGCGTCGCAGTCGAACTGAGTGACGCATTGTGAGCAGACGCTCTCGTGCGCGCAGTAGCGCACCGGATGCGCGGCGCCGTCATTCATGTAGTTCGGGTCGGTCTCCTGGATCGGGTTGGCGTTTTTGCAGATGTCCGCGGTGCAGGGGTTGCCGTCGTCGCAGTCCCCGTCCCCATAGCAGGCCAGGCAAGGCGGCGACGAGAAGAAGAGGCAGCCCGAGTCCGGGTCGCAGATGTCCGTGGTGCAGAGATCCCCGTCTTCGCAGGTCTTGAATGCGTACATGCACTGGTGCAGAGTCTCGTCGCACCAGTCGATGGTGCACGCGTCGTCGTCGTCGCACCACGCATCTCCACCCTGGGTGACACAGTCCGGCTCGCAGACATCCAGGTTCGCTGTAGCACAGTACCCGGTGGCGGGATCACAGAAGCTTCGGGTGCAGGGGTCCTCGTCGTCGCAGACCTTGATAGTGACCAGGCAGATTCCGTCGTTGCAGACCCCATCGGAGCAGGCCCAGCCGTCGTCACAGTCCTCGTCAATATCGCAGACAACGTCGCAGGCCGCGCCGAGGGGCCGGTAGGAGCATCCGCCCGTCGAGTCGCAGATGCCCTCGGTGCATGGCGGACCACCGCCGCACACCAAGGTGTCGTAGAGGCAGACTCCCAGGGGATCCACAGCGAAGGTGCAGAGGTTCACGGAGCAGAGCCCCAGCACGTCCCCGGGGTTCCCCGCGGCCGCGGCGCAGTCGTAGTCATTGTAGCAGGTGTACTCACAGCCCTGGGTCCACGAGAAGGTGCAGCCCTCGCCGGCCTCGCAGACGTCCGTGGTGCAGACGTTACCGTCGTCGCATTGCAGGGCCACGTAGAGGCAGGCCCCTGTCTCGTAGTTACAGGAATCCACAGTGCAGGGGTCGTCATCCCAGCATACGGAGGTCTGGGGATTCCAGTCTGGATCCTGGTCCATGAGGGGGGGGTCGGTTTCAGGAGTGCAGCAGGCCGGATTGGGTTCGGTGAAGCAGCCGGTCTCCGGGGCACAGAAGTCCAGGGTGCAGTCGTCTCCGTCGTCGCATTGCACCGCGATGTTGACGCATTGGCCGGTGCCCTCGTCGCAGCCCTGGCCGCTGTCCAGGTTGCAGAGCCAGTGGTTGCATGCGTCCCGGAAGACCACCACCGTGTTGTCATCATCGATGATCACTGCGGTGTTGGGATCGCAGAGGCCGGACTCCTCGTCGTCGGGCTCGACCTGCACCTGGGTGAAGGGGTTGATTGGGCATTCGACGAGGCAGTCGAGATCCTCGGTGCAGACCTGACAGCCGGGGAAGACCAGAGAATGGACGCAGGCGCCCACGTCGGGATCGCAGGTGTCCACGGTGCAGCAGTCGTCGTCGTCGCAGTTCACCGGCGCGTTGGAGCAGGTGCAGTCCCCGGTCGTGGCGCAAATGTCCAGGGTGCAGGGGTCGCTGTCGTCGCAGTCGTCGGGGGTGATGCATTGCGCGCCGGGCGCATCGGACTTGATGCATTGCCCGTCCACGCAGGTGTCCACGGTGCAGACGTTGCCGTCGTCGCAGTCCATGGGATCCGACGCACATTGGCCCGTTGTCGGGTCGCAGTACTCAAGGGTGCAGAGGTCCCCGTCCGACGGGCAGTCCATCACGTCCGGGTACTGGCAACCGCCCAACTCCAGGTCGCAGTAGTCGCCCTGGGTGCATTCGTTGTACACGTAGCCTTCGGGCAGCTCGATGCAGTTCTGGATGACGTCCCCGGTCTCGGGATTGATGCAGTCCTGGCAGGTCTTCAGGTCGTGGACGCAGTAGATATCCGGGTCTGCGCTGATCTCGGCCAGGGCCGGGTCGCACCAGTCGTAGGTGCAGACGTCGCCGTCCTCGCACTCCGGCGGTACATGAACGCAGCCCTCGTCGATCTTGCAGATGTCCGTGGTGCAGGGGTCTTCGTCGTCCTCGCAGATTACGTCCTCGTGCGCGCAGGAGCAGACGCCGCTTTCCACGACCGTGGTGTCTATAGTGCAGGCGTTGTTGTCGTCACATTCCAGGGGCTTGGAAACGCAGACGCAGATCAGGCCCAGCTCCGGATCCTCAAGGGACTCGGGCTCGTCCTCGGTGCAGGGGTCGCCGTCGTCCTCGCATTGGATCAGCGTGGAGGAGCAGAGCCCCGAGTTCGGGTTGCAGGTCTCGATGGTGCAGGGGTCGCCGTCGTCCTCGCAGACCAACTCCTCGTTGACGATACCGACCTCCGGATCGCAGTAGTCCGTGGTGCAGAAGCTCTGGTCCGCGGGGTTGACCGGGGTGTGATTGCAGACGCACTCGTCGCCGCTCAACTCAGCGAAGTCGTCGGTGCAGATGTTCTTGACGTAGCCCTCCGGCGGCGTGCCGGGGCACTCCACCTCGTCCAGGGTCACTGGATCGATGCAGTCGTCGCATGAGATCTCCTGGAAGTAGCAGGAGCCGTTGAGCGGGTGACAGATGTCCACGGTGCATGGATTGCCGTCGTCGCAGACCTTGGGGGTGAAGATGCAGTAGTCTTCCTCCGGATCCCCGAGGACCGGGTCACAGACGTCCAGGGTGCAGGGGTTGCCGTCGTCGCAGGGAATCGGCTCGAAGATGCAGACTCCGCCGCCGTCGCAGATGTCCTCGGTACATGGGTTCTCGTCGTTGCATTCCACCGCGAGGAACTGGCACTCGAAGGGCTCCTCGTCCATGCAGGAGTCCACGGTGCAGAGGTCGTCATCGTGGCAATCCTCCACGTGGAGGCAGCCCGAGCCGGGCTGGCAGGAGTCGATGGTGCAGGGCTTGCCGTCGTCGCAGTCCACCGGCGGGAACGTGCAGCCCGCCACGGGGTTGCAGATGTCCGTGGTACAGAGGTTGTTGTCGAAGCATACCACTTCGGTATGGATGCATTCGCCTGTTTCCATGTCGCATGCGTCGAGGGTGCAGAGGTTCTTGACGTAGCCGTCGGGGACCACGCCGGGACAGAGGACCGTGTCGCCGCTCTCGATGTCGATGCAGTCCGCACAGTTGCCCGGGACCGTGTCGCACATCCCGGAGAAGGGATCACATGTGCAGACAGCGCATTCCCCGGGGCACTCGCAGACTTTTGGGGTGCTATCGCATTGGGCCTCCGCGCATTCAGTGGGATTGGCCGGGTTCCACGCTGTGCAGATGCACTGGTCCTCGGTGCAGTTGTTGCCGTCGCTACAGAGGTCGTGGTCCAGCTCGAACTCATCCGTCAGGCAACCGCCGCAGCCCGCAGCAGGGTTGTTTATGGGGACGTGGTAGCAGCCGGAGAGGGGGTCGCAGAGGTCCGAGGTGCAGTTGTTGATCTCAAAGCCCGGCGAGCCGTTGCCGCCTGGGCACTCCTCCGTTTCTCCGGTCAGGGGGTGGATGCAGTCGGTGCAGTCCTTGGGCTCGTACGTGCAGCCTATGGTGGGGCTCCAACTGTCCAGGGTGCAGAAGTCGTAGTCGTTGCAGTAGATCGGCGAGTTTTTGCACTCGCCGGTGACCTCGTTGCAAACGTCGTCGGTGTAGGGGTTGAGGTCATCGCAGTTAACGGGCTGCCCGTCACAATCGCCGTCCACGTTGCAGAAGTCGATTGTGCAGGGGTTGTAATCGTCGCAGACCTTTTGCGTGTGGATGCACTGCCCGGTGCCGGGGTCGCAGACGTCGTCGGTGCATTTGTCCGGGGGGGTCTCCTCGCAGGAGAGCGAGGTGTAGTTGCAGAGCCCCGTGCCCAAGTTGCAGACGCCGACAAAGCAGTTCTTCTCCTCGCAGACCACCGGGGTGTGGACAGCGTAGTCGGTCAGCATCGCCTCGGGGTCGCAGGTGTCGATGGTGCACTTGTTGCCGTCGTCCACGTCCAACGGGACGTGCAGGCAGCCCGCCAGCGGATCGCAGGAGTCCTCGGTGCAGGGGTCTCCTTCATCGCAGTCGATGTCCACATGGACGCAGGCGCAGGTCTCGCCGTCGTAGTCGCAGGAGTCTGTGGTGCAGGGGTTTGCGTTGTCGCAGCCCACGTCTTTGAAAACGCAGATTCCGTAGCCTGTGCCCGTGACGGGCTGGCAGAACGTGGACTTGCAGGGGCAGTCCTCGCCGAACGTCTCGACAAGCTCCGCGTCGCACATTTCCTGGTCGTAGCAGGCCGTGAAGTCCGCGCACTCCGGGTACTCCACGATATCCACGAGCTGATGGAGGCACTTGTTCTGGTCCATGTCGCAGTAGTCGAAGGTGCAGAAGGCGCCGTCATCGCAGTCCTTGGGAGACTTGACACAGATGTGGTCGACCACCGAGCATATGACCTCCTGGCAGGGGCCGTCGATCAAAGGGAGGCAGTCATCTGTATTGAAGCACCAGCACGCGGGGTTGTTGATGTCAGGTTCATGGACGCAGCCGACGCCGGGGTCACAGTCGTCGATGGTGCAGGGATCTCCGTCGTCGCAGTCCTTGGGAGTGTCGAAGAGACAGACGCCGCAGTACTCGGGCTGCGTATCGCAGTCGGGGCTGAAGGCTTGGTTCCAGGCCAGATGTCCGTTCTCGTAGTAGCAGTTCGGCTCAGCGCAGGGGTCAAACGCGCAGTGGTCCGTGTTGGCCTCCTCCTGGTCGCTGCCCCAGCAGAACGGGGCGCACTCCTGGATGCTGGTGTCCAGTACGTTGGTGCAATCGCCGGTCTCTATGTCACAGCCATCGATGGTGCAAGGGTCGCCGTCGTCACAGAGGCCCTGGTCCACCTTGCTCGTGAAGACGCAGACGTGGTTCTCCATGTCGCAGAGGTTCTGGGTGCAGGGGTTGTCGTCGTCGCAGTCCTTCGCCTTTGTGCAACAATCGGCGATCTGTTCGATGATGCAGCATCCGCTCTTGCCACCGCAGCTCCATTCCTCGCATTGTTCGAGCCCATCGGGCGACAGGCAAGCGTCCAGGTCCATCTCAGTGCATGTGCCCATGTCACAGGTGCAGCCCTCGTTGTCCACGCAGGAGCTTCCCTCCCCGCAGTCGACGGCCTCGGCCCATTTGCCCACGTCGGGGCAGACCGCCTCGTCGAACGCTACGCAGATCTGCTCGTAGTCATCAGTGGGGCAACTCAATGTGCCGATCACGCACTTGGTGCCCGGGCATTCGGGGGGTACGTCCGGGGCGGGGAGTTCCTCCCCGCCGTCGTCCGGGATCTCCACGGTGTCCGCGTCCGGATCGATCTGGTCGGGCACGGTCACCTCAGCGTCATCGATGATGTCGGGCAGGGACGTGTCCGCTATGTCGGTGTTCGTGGGGGGGTTGGACGAGGTGCCGCATGAAGCGGAACCCAGTGCGAGCGCCAGGACGATCATGAGGGTTACGTACCACGGGCAGCGGGTCGTCACGGATATCATGTGTTTCTCCCTTAACAGAAGCAAGCCACAGTCATGTATCTTCCCACATTGTGACAGCGGTTCAGACCAAAAGCAATCGCGCTTGCACGCGATACGCGTGCGTAATAGGATTTCAGCGGCTGGAAAATTCACCAACGGAGGGAACTGCCATGCGGCTTGAAATCGGATTGTCGGCGATGGTGATTGCGGTGGCGCTTCTCGTTGCCTCCTGCGGGTCGGAGGGGATTGGTATGCCCGCCGCGGATGTGTCCGGTGATGCTGGGGCCACGGACGTCGTACAGGAAATCGTCGCGGACGACGTCTTCGGTGGGGACGCTGCCCCCGACGCTCCCTGGCCCGACATGGGTTCCGACGGGGGAGACGACGTGTTCGTCTACCCGGATTCCGCCTTTTTCCACAAGGTGGACAGCCCGGCCCTGGTCGGTGCGCTGGATCCCTGGACGAGCGACGAGCCGGTGCAGTACCGGACCGTCGAGGCCCTGGATGATCTGGACGTGCGGTGCCTCTCCTTTGCCGGGGATGAGATCTGGGCCGGCACAGCGTCGGGGCTCCACCGATACGACGACCTCCTGGACGCGTTTATCCCGGTGCCGCTGACCGACGGAGTCGAGGCCCCGGTGGTCGACCTGGGCGAGCGTCTCGATGCCTGGGGGCGCCTGGTGGTCCTGCAAGCCCACCGGGTGACCTGGATTGATCCGGACAGCTTGCAGTCGGTGGTAACGGACGCACCGCAGCAGGAGCTGACCGTCGTCACGGTGGCCGGCGGCTGGACCTGGGTAGGCACCCAGACCCACGGCGTATGGGGCGGCCCGGCAGGACCGGGGATCTCAGAGCCCGAGGATCTGAATCAGAACCCGGTCGGAAGCCCCATCCTGGATCTCGCCGGGACCAAGGGCGGCGGGATCCACGTGATCACCGCTGATGCCTACCGCTACTGGGCCTCATGGGACGCCGAGCCCCTGGCGCACGACGGCTTCCCCGAAGGCGCGCTGGCCGCTGTCACCTTGGGTGAGCCATTCCCCTGGGTGGGCGGGACGTGGGGTGTAGCGAGGGTGGACGCTGCGGGTGATTATCATGTAATCCCCGCAGCGGTGGACGGCCTGCCGACCGGGGACGTCACGGCCCTCGCATTCTGGGAAGATCGCTTGGCCGTGGGCCACGCTGTGGGCGCTTCTCTACTCGTGGATCCCATGGCGGGCGGCATGGAGCCCTGGAGTGAGAAGCACCACTACGCGAACGGACGGTGGCTGCCGTCCAACGACGTGACGGATGTGGTGGTGGACGCGCTGGGACGGCAGTGGATCGCGACATCCGCAGGCATCACCAGGATAGACTGGAATGAGCACAACTTCGCGGAGAAGATGGATTACCACGAGGCGATCCAGAACGCCCACTTCTGGCGCCTGGGCGGCTTCGTACCCTCGGACATAAGCACAGACGATCCCTGGAACCCCACGGTCTGGATGCAGCATGACCACGACAACGATGGGTTGTGGACCCAGATGCAGATCGGGGCATGGTGTTATGCGTACGCTGCCACGGGGGACGACTACTACTACGACAAGGCCCGCAAGGCCATGGACCTCATGGAGCTCCAGGTGGACATCCCCGCGGTGGACTTCGAGGCAGCGGGCCTGGGCCGCGGATTCGTGACTCGGTCCCTGGTGCGGGACGACGAGCCCGCGCTCTTCGCGCAGAAGGCCACCCAGCCCAACTGGCACCTGGTGGCCTGGACCGATGGGCACGAGTACTACTGGAAGGACGACACCTCCTCCGACGAGATTGCGGGGCACTTCTTCGGATACCCGCTGTACTACGACCTCTGCGCGAAGGACGACGAGGAGCGGGCGGAGATCGCAGGCTACGCGTCGGCCATCGCTGCCTATATCGTGAACGGTGGTCTTCAGCTCACCGACCTGGACGGAGAGAAGACGGGCCATGGTCATTGGCATCCGGATCAGATCGGCACAGCCGCGCTGGGGATGGACGCGTGCATGGAGGCAGCGGCCGGCGCGGACGATCCAGTGGCCGTGATCGCAGCCTGCCTCGAGTCCTGGATGGGGGGCGGCTGGCTCAACTCCGTGGAGATCCTGGGCGTCCTCCTTTCGTCGTACCATATGACCGGCGACACGATGTTCTACGACACCTACGAGGATCTGGTCACGATCCATCGGTACGATCTGGTGGCCACCCCCCACAACGAGACCGTGACGATCGTCGATCCCGGGATAATGAACCACTCTGACCACGAGCTGGCCATGCTCGCCTACCAGACCCTGATTCGTTATGAGCCCGACGACGACCGGCGGCAACTCTGGCAAGACGGGCTGCTCTTCTTGATGGAGCACGAGGTCGGGGAGCGCAACCCCCTGTGGAACGCATTCACCGCGCTGGCAGTCGGCCTCAAGGAGACCGACATGGAGGCAGCGCTCCAGAGCCTGCGCGAGATGCCCTTTGACCTGAGAAACTGGAAGATGGACAACAGCCACCGCGTTGACGCGGCTGACTGGCCCGACGATCGTTTCGATGACCCCCAGTTCGACACGGTCTTCCCCTACGACGAGATCCGGACCGTATGGTGGAACGGGAACCTGTACGAAAAGACAGCAGGTGGGAGCCCGACCTCGCTCCGGGGGCCCATGGCCTGGCTATTGCCCTATTGGGCGTTACGGTACGCCGGTGTGATCAGCGAATAGAGATCTCTTCCTACGAGTTCAGCTATGTTACCTGCGGAAGCGGCGCCTAGAAATCAACGCCGATGCGGAACGCGTAGGATTGGACATCCTTGGAGAGGGCGACCTCGAAGCCTGTGTTGAACACCACAGCGACGACCTGGAAGCCCAGGACGCCGTAGTGGAGGAACTCGTTGGCCGTGCTGAATGTGATCGGGGTCGGGGGGCTGCCATCCGTGCTGAATACCGACACCACGTTGGAGTTTGCGTACGCGAACTGGAACGCGTAGCCCACGTAGGGCGAGAGCTTGAAGAGGCCTGCGATGCCGATCTCTTTTGAGATCTGCATGTCCGCTGTCGCTGTGAGCAGGGAGTAGTCGTGCGCGCCCAGGAAGGTGTTGACCGATCCTCGGAACGCAACCTCGGGGAGCTTGCGGAAGCCCTCGAGGGGGGTGACCTTGACCTCGAGGCCGATGCCCCAGAGGTCGCTGTCGATCAGTTTCGTGAAGGTCCCGCCGATCTCGGTGGAGAAGGGCAGGCCCTTACGCACATGGACCTGAAGCGCGTGGAGGATGCTGTGCGCGCCGTTGGCTTCACCGCGCATCACCGCGCGCCAGCGCTC
>CAYOTU010000059.1:0-12786 GCA_964406905.1 uncultured Myxococcales bacterium
CTCTTCGGCTGTGCCGCCGCCGCCGCCGTCGCCGCAGCCGGCGAAGAGAACCGCTAGCACCACCGGAACCAGGATGAAAAGTCGCATGACGCCCCCTTCTTCGAAGGCCCAATCATACCCCTCCGGCAGAGGGGTTCAAGGGGAAGCGGAATTGTTTGTTCTCCGGATCCGAATCGTCTATTCTGAACTCAGTCGATGGAAGATAAACCTGTTGTACGTCAACCGCTTGTGCGAAGGAGGGTTCCATGCGCAGGAAACGGAGAGGTGTTGGAATCGGACTCGTAGCGGTCTTCGGAATGCTTCTGGCCTTGCCTTGTATGGCCAGACCGGTCCAGGGTGACGCTGAGACCCTCCTCGCCCATGCTGAGGAAGACGCGGAGATCAAGGCCCGATTGGAGCAGTTTGAGCCGGCTCCCATCGGGGTGGCGGCTGACCGCTTCACGCCCCGTGAACTCAAGCTGATAGGCAAACTCGTCGAGGCCGCTGACTGGATCGATCGGGTCTTCTGGCACCAGGTCTCTGAGATGGGTTGGACCTGGCATCAAGCCCTGCTGAAGGAAGGCAGCGAGCGGGCGACGCGTCTCGCTCGGCTCATGGCGATCCACTACGGTCCCTGGGACCGTCTGCGGGACAACCAGGAGTTCATCGGTAATCGCTCCAGGCCCCTCGGCGCGGGCTTCTACCCCTCCGACGCATCCCGCCGGGAGTTGGACGCGTACTTCGGGGCCCACCCCGAGCAGATCGGGACCCTGATGGGGCCCTATTCAGTGGTGCGCCGCAAGGCCGACGGCTTCGTGTCGATCCCCTATGCGGAGAAGTTCCGCGCGGATCTCTCCCGGGCCGCAACAGCCCTGCGTGAGGCAGCAGGCTACGCGAAGGACGACGCGCTTGAGGAGTTCCTGGTGGCCCGGGCCGACGCTCTCCTCTCTGGAGAGTACCTGGACAGCGAGATGGCCTGGATGGAGACAGCGTCCAGCCCCCTGATCGTGGTGGTGGGACCCTACGAGTTCTATGAGGATCACCTATGGGGAGTGAAGGCCTCCTTCGAGGCGATCATCGCGTTGAGGGACGACGTGGAGACCCGCAGATACAAGGCCCTGGTTGAGCGCATGGATTCACTCCTGGCCGGGCTCCCGGTCTCCGACGCGTGCCGCGCCCGGCTCTCCACGTCCAAGCAGGGACCCGTGACCATTGCTGACGAGATCTACTCGGCCGGAGAGACCCGGGCCGGGGCGCAGACCTCTGCTTTCTCCCTGCCCAACGATCTCAGGGTTCGCCAGAAGAAGGGCAGCCGCCAGGTGATCCTGCGTAACGTGGCCCGGGCCAAGTTCAACCACTCCTGGCTTCCCCTCAGCCGCCGGGTCGTAGCGGAGGACCAGCTCGTCCACCTGGACTTCGGCTCCTACTACCATCTCCTCATAGCGACCCAGTTCGCCCACGCGATCGGCCCGGCGATCGGTGTAGGGGAGGAGGACCCCCGCAAGAAGCTGCGCCAGCGGCGCCAGATCGTCGAGGAGGCCCGTTCCGACATCCTGGGGCTGGCGATTCTTCTCCAGTTGGCAGAGGACGGCGCGCTCGAGAGGTTGACACCCACCAGCGCTGCAGTGACTTGGCTTACAGCGGCCTTCCGTGTAGTCCGCCTGGATCCCGGCGGCGCGCACGGGGTGTCAAAGACCATCCTCTATAACTTCCTGGCCAGGGAGGGCGTCTTCACCTACGACCCCACCACCCGGCGGTATCGCGTCCAGGTGGACAAGCTGAAGGATGCGGTGGCGAAGCTCTGTGAGCGCCTCGTCAAGGTGGCTCTCGATGGTGACTACGCTGGAGCCGGCGCGCTGATCATGGAGTACGGTCTCCTGGCCGGGGACGTACGGTCCAAGCTCTCCGAGTTGGCAGATGTGCCCGTGGACATCGTCCCTGAGTACTCAATCAAGGCGCTGCTGAGAGGGAAGTAGACGCGGACAATGCACAGATCGTAGGAGCCTGCGCAACAACCTGAGTCCCTCCGTTCCTACCGCATGAACCCCATCCTGAAACGTGGTAGATAGAGATCAGGGAGAATGCGATGTCTGTCAAGCGGCACTTCATGGGGTGGGATCGGCCGGTGGTGGAGGCCGCAGGCGCAGCCTTGACGTTGGGCCGGGGCGGTCGCCATCTGGACCTCCGGGACACCCTGGTTGTGGTGCCCACGGCCCACTCTGGACGCCGCCTTCGGGAGTACGTCGCTGTTCTCGCTGCTGAACAGGGCGGGGCCGTGCTCCCTGGCCCTCTGGTTACACCGGATCAGCTCATAGCGACGAGCCTCCCCGTCGCTACGCGTCTGGCCACCTGGGCCGCGTGGGCCGGGGTCCTGGGGGAGCTGGAAACGGGTGAGGCTGACGTGCTTTTGCCCCGGGGCGTAGGGGACGGCTTTGTGGCTGCGCTCTCCACGGGCCGCCGCTTGGCCAAGGTCTGCGACATCCTGGGCGAGGCGGGCCTGGAGCCTGTGGACGTGCTGCGGGACCACGGGGGGCTCGAGGGGCCCGAGCGATGGCAAGACTTCGTCGTGCTCCATGCGCGGGTGATCGAGCGCCTCGCCGAGCGGGGACTCGAAGATCGCAACCGGGCGCGGCGGGACGCTGCCGCTGCCGTCACCGTTCCCCCCGGGGTCAAGCAGGTCATGGTCCTGGCCGTCCCAGACCCCATGCCACTGGCCTTGCAAGCCCTGGAGCGCCTGGCAGAGCAGGTGCCCGTGGAGATCCACGTCCACGCGCCGGACGCGCTGCGGGATGCGTTCGATTCCTGGGGACGCGCTCTGCATGAGCAGTGGACCGATCACGTCCTCCCACTCGGGGACGACGATCTCCATGTAGCCCTTCGTCCCGTGGACCAGGCAGCGACCGTGGGCGAACTCTTGGACCGCTTGGAGCGGCCCGTGGAGGATCTGGTCGTGGGCATGCCGAATCCGGATCTGGCGCCCTCGCTGGCGCGGGTCCTGGACGAGCGGGGCGCCGCTGCCTGGGATCCCGGTGGACGGCCCCTCGCTGGCCACCGGATCTCTGGCCTGGTTTCAGCCCTCGGGACCCTGGTACGGCAAGACTCTGCGGAGGCCTTCGCCCGGCTCGCCCGCCATCCGGATTTACTCGCTCGCGTCCGGGCCGAGGGCCACGATCCCGTGGCGGCGCTCAGAGCCCTGGACGCTGTCCGCGTGGAGGCCATCCCCGTGACCTTCACGCGTCTGCGGCAGGTAGCGGCCCGCAACTGCGATGCAGCCCTCATCTGCGCGTGCGACATCGCCGCTGAGGCCGCTGAGCGCTTGCGAGCGGGGCCTGTCCCGCAAGTGCTTCGAAGCCTTCTCGGTGAGATCTACGGGGCCGTTGCACAGAATGGTGATCCATCCCGGGAGCAGTCGCTCCGGGACGGAGCGGCCTCTGTCAACGAGCTTCTGGACGAGCTGGAGGCCCCCGGAGTGGGAGACCTGGGGCTGGGACCGGCAGAGGTCGCCGCGCTTCTCATGGCCGCTATGGAGGGCCGCAGAGTGCGCGCCCCCGCGCGGCCGGACCGCGCTGTGGATCTTGTCGGCTGGCTGGAACTCCAGTGGGACGACGCGCCCACCTTGATTCTTACGGGGATGAACGACGGCCTGGTGCCCGAGTCGATCACCGGGGATCCCTTTCTCCCCGACAGCGCCAGGGTCCGTCTGGGCCTGCCGTCCAACCGGGATCGCTTCGCGCGGGACGCGTATCTCCTCCACGGGATGTGCGCTTGGCGCGCTGCGCTGGGCGGGGTCCACCTGGTGACAGGGCGCGTCGATGACCGGGGAGATCCCCTGCGTCCGTCGCGGCTCCTGTTTCTGGTTGAGGACGACGCGCTGCCGGCCCGGACCCGGCGTCTCTTCGCTGAGGCCGAGACGGAGGGGGCCCTGGTGGCGCGGTCCTGGGGCGAACCCCTGCGTCCCCGCCTGGTACCGCCACCGACGCGTCTGAGGGTGACCGCGTTCAAGGACTACCTGTCCTGTCCCTTCAGGTTTTACCTGCGTAGGGTCCTGCGCATGAAGGAGGTCGACGACCGGGGAACCGAGATGGGCCCCATGGAGTTCGGGAGCCTCTGCCACGCTGCCCTGGAGGACTTCGGCCGAGAAGACGGGCTCAGTGACTCCGACGATCCGGACCGCATTGCCGCCTTTCTCAAGGAACGGGCGGACGCGTGGGTGCGGCGGCGCTACGGGAAAAGCCTCTCAGCGCCCTTGCAGATGCAGCTCGAAGCCGCGCGTCAGCGCCTGACCTGGGCCGCTGCGAGCCAGGCGGAGGAGCGCCGGGCCGGCTGGAGGATTGTGGCGGTGGAGCACATCCCGGGCGGCGACGCCGGTGTCATGGTGGCCGGCACCCCTGTCCGAGGCCGCATCGACCGGATAGATCGACACGTGGATGGCCGGATCCGGGTGCTCGACTACAAGACCGGCGAGGCCGCACCGCCCCCTGCCCAGGTTCATCTCGGCTTGGCCCGCGATGACGATCCGCCATGGGCTGCCGCGGCCACCAGCGGCCGACCGCGGCGCTGGCTCGACCTGCAACTCCCCCTCTACGCTATTCTCCTGGAGGAGGAGTACGGAGATAACCTGGAGGTCGGCTACTTCCACCTGCCGCGCGCTGTACGGGACACGGGAATTGTCACCTGGGAGGATATGCGGGGAGACCTCCTCGCTTCGGGCCGCACCTGCGCCGAGGGGGTGGTGGAGTCGATCCGGCGCGGGGTCTTCTGGCCCCCGCGACAGGTGAAATATGATGACACCATGGGGATCTTTTTCGGGGTGCCGGAGCAGGTCGTGGACGCAGCCTGGATGGAGGCCATGGTCATCGACGGAGAGACCCCGTGAGCGCTGCGATCGGACACGAGGTGATCAGGGCATCAGCGGGTGCGGGGAAAACCTACCAACTCGTGACCCGCTACGTGGGCCTCCTGGCCGCGGGGGTACCGCCCGAGGAGATCGTTGCGCTGACCTTCAGTCGCAAGGCGGCCGGGGAGATCCTGGACAAGATCGTCGAGCGCCTCGCTGACTCGTCCGACGTGGAGGGCAGCGACGCACTGGCCGCGCTCAACATGGCGTTGGGAGAGAGCGGGTATCGCACACCCCTTGAGCGGGTCGAGGTCCTGGGCATGCTGCGCAGGCTCCTCGCTAGACTGCACCTCTGTCGCGTGGGGACCCTCGACGGGTTCTTCGTGGGTATCGTCCGGGCCTTCCCGCTTGAGTTGGGCCTCTCAGGGGACCTGCGGATCATCGACGGTTACGCGGCCCGCCTGGCCCGCCAGGAGGTTCTGGGGAATATCCTCGCCGGCCCGGAACGAGGACCCCGCCGTGCAGCGCTCCTTGAGGGTTTCAAGCAGGCGAACTATGGTCAGGAGCGCAAGGGCATCGCCCAAATCCTGGACGAATTCGTCACAGCGCTTCACGAGGTCTTCCTTGAGGCCCCCGCTCCGGAACTTTGGGGCGTAGCGGAGAGCATCTGGCGCGGTCCGGATCCCTGGGCCTTCGGCGAGGGCGTGGACCCCGCTGTGGAGGCCGATGCCCTGCGTGAGTATCTCCAGACGCTGGATCTCCCGGACAAGGTCATGGCCCGCTGGGACGCGTTCTTCGCTGAGATTTGCACCTTGAACCGGGGCGACGCGCCCCCCGTAAGGGGCCCCCTGCACTACATGCTGGAGAAGCTCGGGGCCGTCGCTGACGACCTACGGCGAGGCCAGGCTGAGGTGAAGATCGAGCGAACCGTTATTCCCTTCGATGGCGACGCGGCCGCTCGCGCATGGCGACTCCTGGGCCGGGTCCAGTGGGCCGCGCTGGCAGGGGCACGGGAGAAGACCCGGGGCCTCTGGAGCCTCCTCGATGCGTATGAAACCGAGTACGACGCGACCGTGCGAAGGTCGGGGCGCCTCGGCTTCCGGGACGTGATGCACCTCCTTGCCCCAGCGGACGGGCGCTTCGGAAGTGATGCTATCGCCCGGGAGTACGTGGCCTACCGGATGGACGGGACCTTCTCCCACTGGCTCCTGGACGAGTTCCAGGACACCTCCACCCTCCAGTGGCGAGCGCTCCGGGATCTGGTGGACGAGGTGCTCCAGGACCCTGAGAGACGGCGGACCCTCTTCTACGTCGGGGACGTGAAGCAGGCGATCTACAACTGGCGGGGGGGGAACGCGACTCTGTTCCAGCGGATCCTGGATCACTACAGCCCTGACGGAGATCGAATCCGCGAACGCCCGCTGTTCCTGTCCTGGCGCTCCGCACCGCCGGTGATCGACACCGTGAACCACGTCTTCGGGAGCCTCGCCCCGGAGATGGGCATTCCAGCGGCCACCCTCGACGCCTGGGCTCGGGAGTGGGGAACCCACGACACTGCCCGTCGCGAGGTCGCTGGCTACGTAGCGCACTACGAAATACCTCGAGTTGGTAACGCTGAGGCTGGTCGGGAGAGCCGAGCCAGCCTGGTCGCTGCTCTCCTGGCTGCGGACGCACCTCATCGCCGGGGCCTGAGCGTGGCGGTCCTGGTGCGCAACAACAGGGCGGGAGAGGCCCTGGCAGAACATCTGCGGGCCGCTGGACTGCCCGCTGCCTGGGAGGGAGACGCATCCGTGTCGGACAACCCCCTGGCCGCGACCCTCCTCTCCCTGGTCCGGGTAGCGGACCACCCGTCAGACAGCTTCGCGTGGGAGCACCTCCGCATGGGTCCGCTCTGGCCCGTAATCGAGGCAGCGACGGACGGACAGCCCACCGCTCTGGTGACCAGGCTGCTGGCCCGGATCCACGGGGAGGGCTTCGAGGCCCTGATTCGGGAGTGGACCGTGGCCTGGGACCGGGTAGCGCCCCTTGATTCCTATCTGATCGCGCAGGCGGAGGTCCTCGCGGGCGCGGCCCGGGAGGTGGACGCCGCGGGGGAGACGAGATGCCTTGAGTTCATCGATTTCGTCAGGGCCCATCGCCATCGGCCCCCGCCCGCCGCGGGGGCCATTGCAGTGTTGACCATGCATCGGGCCAAGGGGCTCCAATGGGACCACGTGATCCTGCCGGACCTCCAGGCGCCGAGGGGCCGCAACATGTGGCCGGATCTCCTCGTGAATCGGGCGCCTGACCTGGAGCGGACGCCTCGCTGGGTCCTCAACCGACCTCCAGGGGCCGTCTGCGTTGCTGATTCCGTATTGAGAGGTCACCAGGAGGCGACCGCCGCTGAGGAATGGTACGAGCAGCTCTGCCTCCTCTATGTGGCCATGACCCGAGCCAAGCGCGGCCTGGATATCATCACCACCGCGCCCACGAAAAACTCCCGCGCAGTGAACCTGGCGTCGATCCTCCGAGCAGCCCTGGCCTCCGAGGCCGTGGGGACGGAGGAAGCGTCGGTCTTGTTCCGTACAGGGGAAGCCGAGGGGGGGGAAGCCATGGGGACGGAGGAAGCGTCGGTCTTGTTCCGTACAGGGGATCCAGACTGGATCAGCGCCCTGCCGACGGTCGAGCCTCCTCCCCCAGCACTCCCGACCGTGCCCCGCAAGCTCCGGGACGGTGGTGTGTCCCGGCGCCGGACCACCAGGACCCCGTCGGGCACAGCAGCGCATGGCGACGACGGCGTGGCGCTCTTTGCCGAGGGACGAAAGGAGGCCACGAGCCGGGGCACAGCGATTCACGAGCTCTTTGAGGCGATCGAGTGGTTGGACCAAGCCGCACCTGAGGAGATAGCGAAGGACTGGCGTCGACGACATCCCACCGGGCCCGTCGCAGCGGAGGACGAGTTCCTGGAAGCACTGAACCGGCCCGCTGTCCGGGCAGCGCTCACCCCCCCCGATGGCCCGGCGGTCGTATGGAGGGAGCAGCGGTTCGAGCTGGTGCTGGACGAGGACTGGGTCTCCGGCGCATTCGACCGGGTGGTCTTCATCCCCGATGCGGACAACCCGACCTCAGCGCGGGTGATCGATTTCAAGACAGATCGGGTCTCGGGTGCCGCGCTGGACGAGCGGGTCGCCGCGTACAGGCCGCAGATGAAGATCTACCGCCAAGCACTGGCCGCGCTGACCGGGCTGGACCCGTCAGCGATCACGTGGACCCTGTTGTTCACCCGTCCCGGCGTCACCCGCTCAGGGCCTTGATCAACCCCTGAAGTTCGTTCGGGAGAGGGGCGCTGCCCACCAACGCAGCGCCTGTGAGGACGAAGTCAGCGTCCACGAGGGTGGCGCGGGCCTTCATTGTTTCGCCGTAGCGTTCCATCAGTGCATCTCGGATTCCTGAGGCCCGTCGCCGCGCTGCCAGGGGGTCCTCTGGTTCGCCCTGGACTGCGAACCAGAGGTGCGCGCCCAGGGTGTAGGCCCGCCCGTGTCCCTCGGTGAGGCTGGCGAGCCATCGCCGTTCGTTCCGGTCACGGATCCGTGACGGCGGAATCCGGGCTGCCACGACGTATCGACGACCCTCGGTCAGGGGGCCGCCGGACTGGATACGATCCCAGGCCGAGTCGGACACCGTCGGGTGTCGGGGGGAAGGCGAGGTTCTGGTGGCCCCTTCAGGAGGCGCTACCCGGGCCGGAGGAACACCGTCGGGGACCCCCGCAGTCTCGATCCACCCCGGCGATGTTTCATCAGTGACTGTCGTCCCCATAGGAATCCCCATGGCCGGTCCACCCATGGTCGCTTGACGGAGCAGATCGGACACCTCTCGGGCACTGCCGGGTCGCTCCTCCGCTTCGGTTCGACAGATGGCGGCCACGACTTCGGCCACCGGGCTCGGGATCAGGGGCCGGTCTGTGGGCGAGACAGGGGGGGGGACCTCCTCCTTGAGGCGTCGCATTACGGAAGCCATGGTGTTCGCGACGAAGGGGAGCTCCCCCGTCAGGAGTTCGTAGAGGAGGAGACCCAGTGAGTAGATGTCAGTGCGCTCGTCCAGCCCGGTGCAGAGGATCTGCTCGGGCGCCATGTAGGCCGGGGTCCCCACGAGGACACCCGTCCGGGTGAGGCGGTTCCCCTCACCTTCGGTGGGGAGCGCAATGCCGAAGTCGATGAGCTTCGGGATCTCCGGATTTCCGGACAAGACCACGTTCGAGGGCTTGAGATCCCGATGGAGTACCCCTGCAGCGTGGAGCGCGCCCAGACCGGCGAGGAGCCCCTGCGCCAGCCGAAGTGCGTCAGGCCAGGGGAGGGCACCTTGCCGTTCGAGCCGGTCATCGAGGGACTCGCCCTGGATGAACTCCATCACGAGGCAGGGGGATCCATCCTCAAGGAACCCATAGTCCTGGATGGCTACCGCGTTGGGGTGGCGAATCCGGGCCATGAGCTTTGCCTCCCGCGCAAAGCGGTCCAGGATATCCTGCGTCCCCGCGCCGTGGAGGACCTTGATGGCGACGGTGAGATCCAGGTTTTCGTGGATGCCGCGGTACACCTGACCCATGGCACCCTCGCCCAGAAATGCTATGACCCGATACCGGTCGAGGATTTGTAGTCCCGAGGAGAGCTCCACGCCGCTTCTCCTTTTATGGTTGCACCAGGGACACGAGGGCCACAGGGGCCGTCGGGGTCATGACCTGAGAGCCGACCAGGACCTTTGGGTACAGCGGCTTGTTGGGGTTTGTCAACAGGACAACACCTGTCCGCCCGTCCTCCAGGCGAACATGTGCGCCGACGGGGATCCGCCCCGCTGTCTCGACCAGGAGGCGGACGAACCCGGCGTGATAGCGGACCCCGGCCTCTTGGGCGGCCAGGGCCAGCAGATCCCCGCTGGTGAGATCAAAGTCCGTCCCCGGGGGACAGCGTCGTCGTTCGAGTTCGTAGGAGATCAGGACGAGGTGGATGATGCTCGGGGTCTTCCGCTGCTCCGCGAACTCCGGCAGCAGGCGGTGGACCAGCGCGTCGACCCGAAGCCGATGGGGCTCAATACCGGTGCGGGTGAATCCTTTGGAGGTGATCAGTCGGGGCAGAAGGGCCTTTGCGGAGGGGACGATCATATTCCCTCCTCGTTTCCGAAGGCCTTGGATCGCCAGCGCAAGGATGGCATGGCTCGTTGCCCGGCAGATACCCCGGTTTACGCCGACGGTGTTTAGGGCCACGAGTGTTCGATGCGCTGCGGACACCGCTCGCCGGGCGACGGACCAGCCTTCGGGGATGACTTCCAGGCTGCGCTCCGTCGCTGCGGGGCTTATCCGGAAGGCCCGCTCGATTCGGCGCACGATCCCGATCCCTTTGGCCCAATCCCATGGGCCATCGAGACTGAGCGCTAAGCGCTCAGCATCAGCCACGGCGATGGCGATCTGGGTGGCGGTGTAAATGTCCGGATCGACGTCTTCCATCTCAAGGCCCCAGCGGACCCCCTCGATTTCTCGCCAGGAAAGCCCATTAATGGACAGCAGGTCCAGCGCGTCCGAGGTCGACGCGGATCCGCTGGCCATGGCCTCGCCGAAGCGCAGGAGTTCGGTCAGCCCGGGGACGTTGTCAAAGCTCAATTCGTCCACGCTGAGGTTCCGCAGACAGCCGGAGATCTCCCTGACCTGCTTGTAGGTCTTGAGGGACACAGGCAGGAGTTTCATGTCCCTAAACACCGCACCGCCCACGAACTGGAGGCTGAAGGGGAGACCGGTGGAAAAAATCGACTCAGCGAAGCGTCTCGCTATCTGCCGGGCCAGGGGGTGGGATGCGCCGTGTGAGCGCAGGGTACGTTCGAGGAGGAAGAGGGCCGTTATTAGATTGCCCTCCTCATCGTTTTCCTGGGGTTTGCGGTACGGGCCGTCGACCATGCTTAGCCCTCCTCCCTGAGTTGCTTGCGCGCTTTTCGCAGCCGTTGGCGCACTTCTTTCGAGTGGTTCAACTCGCGGAGTCTGAATTTCGTGGCCTTCCGGAGTATCTCAGGGCTGCCTTCCAGAGCCCGCAAGGCCGCCAGGATCGCCTCTTCCGTCGCGTTGGATGCCTTGATCAGGGGTATCAGAAACTTCTCACCCATCCTACCGACGGCCAACTTGTCACAAGTGACCTTGAGGGTCGCTGGGCACCAGTCCTTCCCTCCTCTCTGGATGAGGGCCGCCGCGAGGACCGAGAGCCATCGATTTTCTCCGGTTCCCATTACGGTGCGGACGAGTTGACGACGGCGGATGGGATCATCGAGCCCGTTTAGAAGCTGCCCCACCGCAGGGCGGGCCTCCCAGAGAAGGTGGTGCGGGGTCTGTCCCAGGACCTTGATAGCGATGTCGGGCTCGAGTCCGTCGAAGTACTTCGGCAGCATGCGTACCGGATCCTTACAACGGAGGATCAGGAGCCCGAGGACCCGCAACGCGTTGTCGCTGAGTTCGCTCATGTCAATCAGCTCGTGAAACCGCTGGAACACCACGGACGAGGCGATCTGCTTCATGGCGGTGAAGGCCTCCCGTTCAACGGCTGCTCGCTCGATGAAGCCGCGTACCGTACCACGGGCGATAGGGAGGGGGCCTGACACCACAAGCCCGACGAGGGCCCGGACTCCCTGGTTATTCATGGGCGCACCAGCAGCGATTCGCTGTCCGAGTATCTCGGGATCGATCGCTTCGAGGAGGGAGCGGGCGTAGGGGTCAGTACGAGAACCCAGGCGCGACAAGAGAGCCACCACCCGGAGGTCCACAGTACGGCTCAGGTCACGCATGAGAATATCGGCCAGCCGTTGTGCGGGCAAACCGACCTGGAGTTCGGGAGAACTCAGGGCAACCTCTACCTGGGCCTCTGCCCAGAAAGTCGGGTCGACGGATAACGCCTGCAGGTTCAGCTTCTGGTTGGCATCGAGGATGAAAGCGCCCTGGTCGACGCGCTCGGCATAGCCAGCCAGATCCACTTGCAGCTCCGGGAGGGCCGCCGCAGCATCGAGGGCTGCGCTGCTGAGGCGCATGGTGCGTTCCGAGAGGGTCCTGGCCGTCTCGGAACGCAGGGCGGCGAGGGACTGGCGCCGGGCCTCCAGATCATCGAATGCTGTATCGATCCCCTCGGAAAAGCTCAGATCAAGAGAAACCTCGAAGCCCTCTGCGCCGTCGGCCCAGAGCCAGTCCCGGAAGCACTCCACCTCCTCGACCTGGCCGGAGAGATCCGCGAACTCCGATGCGAGGGTCCGGATCTGTTCTTGGGAGACGTCCTCCCATGGCTGGATGGCGCGGAGGCCCGCCATGAATGCGGGGAGGAGCCAGCGGCCCTTCTCCTCGTCCGCAGTGAACACCTCCTTATCGCAATAGATGATTCCAGTCGCCTGGAATTCCAGCTCTTTGTTCTCCAGCTCGTGCCAGAGGTCGAGGATGCGATTGATGAGGTTGGGGACTGCGGGGGGATTCGAGCGGATGGACCGAATCAGGGCGTCCAGGGAGGCCGCAAGCCTACGGCCAACGGTAGGGAGCCCCTGCGACGTGTCGCCATGTTGAGGGATCGCTGTTTGGCTCGTCTTGCGACGACCTCGATCATCCATAACTCGGTCTCCGTATTTTTTCCTGATACAGAATTACACGAGTCGTCGCGCTAGTCAATTCCCGGAATCGTCTTGTCCATGGCAGGAGGAAAGGTAGACTGCACTCATTCGGGAGGTGGCAGATGTTTGAGCGTGCTGTCGTCATCTTTTTCTTCCTCGTCATGTTGTCCCCTGCAGGATGTCCGGGTGCTGGGCAGCCCGCAGCGGTCCCCGCTGATGCAGCGGAAGCGACCTTATCCGATGCGTCTGTCCCGGCCGGGGACACTATGGGCCGTGCCCCGGACGCGGTTATCAGCGGTTGCCAGCCCTACATCGCAGCGCTGACGGAGTGCTCCTTCCAGTGGTTGCTGCCCGCTGGTGCATGCCCGCGT
>CAYOTU010000060.1:0-2806 GCA_964406905.1 uncultured Myxococcales bacterium
CAGTCCCAACGGCCCCGCAGCTCCGGAGACACCACCCCCTCCCAGGCCTCCTCCGAGTTCTCGGTGTGGCCCCCGCTGTTGGAGTGGTAGCGGCAGTCTGCCAGGCGCTCTCCGTGGAAGAGCATTCGGCCCCGGGTTTCCTTCACAGCAAGGGTAGTCCGGGATTTCTCAGCCTTGATCCCCTTGTAGACCTGGCAGTGCTGGTGCCCGCAAATCAGAAAGGGATCGGCCAAATGCCGTCGTCCGATCTTGGACAAGAGCTCCGCCCGGGCTGCGACGGCCTGGGCCTTGAGGGCCTCCAGGGGGGCCGAAGAGTACATCTCCGCGGGCACCAACCCCATCAGGAGCTTTTCAGCAGGGAGCACGTTAACCACGGCCAGCTTCCCGGCCGAGTCCACCGCCAGGTAGAACCGCCCGGCGTAGGTCCGGTCCTCTCGCCCGTGCCAGTTGAAGCCCCGACCATACTCTACGTCCTTGACCGAGAGATTGTCCCCGTCTCCGGATTCGAGCCAGATCGCATCCTGTGCGGTGAAGGTAACGCTACGGTCCGCACTGCGGAGGCGGATCGTGCCCCGAGGACGGGTCTTGAGAATCCTGGTTGCCCGGCATCCGGTACCGTGGACAGCGGAGAGCTCCCGGGCGACCTTGGCCGCGGGCCTCCTGCCCCCGTAGCGTTTCGGAGCCAGCAAGAGGGTCTCCCTTGTGTCCAGGGTCTTGCCAAAGAAGCCGAAGACCGTGCCGATCTCCATAAGGCCCAGATCGCCCTGACCGCGCAGACGCTCCTTCCATCGGGTCCGGGCGGCCCGCAGGCCCCCAAAGTCCCGAGTGGGCACCGCTTCCAGAATCACCACCCACTCCAACGTCGCGGGGGTCGCAGCCGTAAGCTCCGCTGTCCACACCCCGTTCCCCTTGACACGCACAGCGGTACCGTTGGGGCCCGAGGGGTGTACCACCAGGCCGTCGGAAGCCTGGATCCGCACCCGATCCTGCCGGTCCATCAAGCCGATGGGCACCATGGGCTGGCGGTCACCGGAGAAAAGAAGTCGATTGGAGAAGAGGAGCGCAGCCTGGTCCCGGCGGGCTACCTCGTCCTGGCCTGCGGCCGGGGCGGCAACCGTAAAGCAGGCCAATATGAGCCACAACGTCAGGGTCCATCTTCGTACGTGCATGGGCGCCTCCCCGGTCAGTCTATCGTTAGCGATCCTCTGGGCAATTTTTCGATTGGCAACCAGGCAGTCCCCCCGTATCATCGGGAACCGACAAAAGGAGACTCGATGGGCGTGAAGCAGCGGTATCAGGTCATCGAACGGATCGACGCCGGTGGCATGGCCGAGGTCTTCAGGGGGCGGGCGCTCTCCCTGGACGGCATCGAGCGCCCTGTAGCGATCAAGCGTATCCTCCCCTCGCTCTCGCAGAACAAAAAATTCCTCAAGATGTTCATCGACGAGGCTCGGCTCTCAATGCGCCTCAGCCACGCGAACATCGTCCAGGTCTTTGACGTAGGTCGCGCGGACGACACCTACTTCCTCGTCATGGAGTTCGTCGACGGCAGCAACGTGCGCCGGATCATGCAAAAGGCGGCCGAAATAGGCTACCAACTCCCCACCGCTGTGGCGGTGAACGTCGCCATCGAGATCTGCCGGGGACTGGCCGCCGCGCATCAGGCAGTGGACGCTACGGGTACCCCCCTGGGGATCGTCCACCGGGACGTGAGCCCGCCCAACATCCTGATCTCCTGGTCAGGGGAGGTCAAGATCACAGACTTCGGTCTGGCAAAGGCCGTGTCCCAGCTCGAGCGCACCGAGCCCGGCGTGGTGAAGGGGAAGTTCAGCTACCTCTCCCCCGAGGCAGCGGAAGCGCGCACCGTGGACGCACGCTCGGACATCTTCAGCACGGGAATCATCCTCCACGAGCTGCTCACCAACCGGCGCCTCTTCATGGGAAAGACCGACCTGGACACCGTGGAGTTGGTGAAGAAATGCCAGATCCAGCCGCCCTCCTCGATCAACGATAGCGTCCGGACGGAGTTGGACGCTGTCGTCCTCAGGGCCCTGGCAAAGGACAGGCGCCGCCGGTACCAGTCCGCTCGGGAGTTCGGCGACGACCTGGCCGAATTCCTCTTCTCCAACGGGATGAAGGTCACGGGTTTCGACGTGGCTCGTACCGTGCGGGAGCTCTTTGGCCGAAAGGACAGCCTCGACGGCTACGAAGTCCGGGTACAGGAGATGATCCGCGAGGAGGTCCTGAGCCTCTCCATGATGGGACTCCTGGAGAGCACCTCCCCCACAGGACGCTCAGAGCCCATCGACATCACAGGGATTGAGCATGGCCGGAGCCTCCTGGATGACGTCTGGAGCGACCTGAACGCCCAGACGACGGAGTCCGCCTCTCGGGGCACCCCCACCGGGGACTTCACCGCGCTCACCTCCGACTCGGGCTCGGGCGTCTCAAAGTCGGAGGCTTCCCCAAAAAAGGCCGGGAAGAAGAAACGATCAAAACCGAACAAGGAGTCTGGCGACCGGAAATCAAAAGCCTGGAGATCGAGGCTCCTCCTCGCCCTTCTTCTCCTCGGCCTCGCCGGCGGTGTGGCTTGGCTGATCTACTCGGGTCAGTTCGACGCGCTTCTGAATTTCTTACTGTAAGGAGGCTGGCTACTGCCCGGAGGTGTCGGGCGTCGTCGTCTCTGCCTTGTGCTGGGATACGGCCTTGCGGCGGCGGCGGCGGGCAGCGCCCGAGGTCTTTGAGGGGACCCTCGGCGTGTCCTCGCTCCGCTGGGCGCCGGACTTCTTCTCCGCGGGCTTCTTTT
>CAYOTU010000060.1:2906-12738 GCA_964406905.1 uncultured Myxococcales bacterium
CCGCGGGCTTCTTCTCCGCGGGCTTCTTCTCCGCGGGCTTCTTCTCCGCGGGCTTCTTCTCCGCGGGCTTTCGGCGGGAAGCGCCGGAGCGCCGGGGCCGGGATCGCCGCGGCTTCGGCGCAGGCGCCGCTAGCGCCGCGTCCGATGCGGGCTCTGCCGCTGGCTCTGCCTCGGGGGCGGGGGGCGTCTCGAAGGGCGCCGGGTCCGGCCTGCTCTCCTGATGGCTATGGGGCGGGGCCTCCCCCTCGATACCGAGCATCCGTCCCAGCCATTTCATCAGGCCCGCTGTGGGCGGCGCTGCGTCCTCCTCCTCGCGGGTGAGGACCTGTTCCAGGGTTGACGCCGGAGCCGAGGGTTCGGTTCGATCGTTTCGCTCCCGGCTCCGCGTATCAATGGAGGGGCCCTTAGCTGGTAGGGGGGGTGGCTCTGCCGACTGCTCCGCCAGGCTAGGGGTGGGCGAAGAGCGCGGGGCGGGGAGTCCGGGGCCCGACGGCTTCCTGGGCTCGGGTGCGCGGCCGCGACCCCGGCGACCCCGCGGCCCGTCGGGCGGGGAGGGTTCGCCCCAGAGGTGTATCGTCTCGGTCTCCAGCTTCCCATCCCCCCGGGTCTCCAGATGGAGCCACAGCTCTGATGGGGGGACGGCGGTGTTGGCCATGATTTCGACGCGGACCTGCTGCTGGACCTCCCAGCGGGCCAGGACAGCCCGCATGCGGTTCTGGAGAAAATTGGCCGGCTCCAGGGGCAGCTCTACAACAATCCGCTCAGGATCCCTGCGAGCAATGGTATCCCGCAAGCGCCTGAGCACCTGGAGGGAGTGAAACTCCGGAGATCGCACCGTCCCCGTACCCGCGCAGGTTGGGCAGGGCTGGAAGATCCCCTGGGTGACGTCCTGACGGATCTTCTGCCGGGACATCTCGAGCATGCCGAACCGGGAGATCTTCCCGAAGGCGAGCCGGGCCTTGTCGTCCTTGAACGCTGTCTTGAGCTCCTGCTCAACCCGCCGAATGGACTCCGCGCGCTCCATGTCGATAAAGTCGATCACCAGGAGCCCCGAGAGGCCCCGAAGCACCGCCTGACAGGCGATCTCCTGAGCGGCCTCGACGTTGGCCCTGAGCGCTGTTTCCTCGGGGTTCTTCTCCCGGACCCGCCCCGAATTTACGTCAATGGCCACAAGGGCCTCGGTGCGATCCAAGACGATGCTGCCCCCCGAGGGGAGATCCACCTTGCGGAAGAACATCTCCCCGATCTGGCGCTCCACATCGTAGCGGGAGAAAAGGGGCAGGTAGTCCTGGTAGAGCTTCACCACCCGGCGGGACCGAGGCATAACCGCGGCAAAGAAGTCCTCGACCTCCTTATAGAGATCAGGCTCGTCCACCCAGACCTCGGTCACATCGGTGGTGAAGTATTCCCTGAGGAAGCGGATAGCGACGCCTTGGTCCCGAAAGAGTTGAGCCGGGGCCTTGGTCGCTTCGCCCTTGGCGTGGATCGTATTCCACAGCCGCACCAACTGGTTCATGTCCCGGACCAGGTCCTGCTTTCGGGTGACGTTCACCGCGGCGGTCCGGGTGATCACCCCGAAGCCCTCGGGAACCTCGAGGCCCGACATCATGTCCCTGAGACGTGCCCGATGCTCCTCGGGGAGCTTCTTGCTGACGCCGAGACGGGATCCCCCGGGCACCAACACCAGGAACCGCCCCGGCAGACTCACCGCGGTGGTCAAGGTGGCGCCCTTCTGGTCGATAGGGTCCTTGGTCACCTGGACCACCAACTCCCGACCGGGCTTGAGGACCTTCTCGATGCGGGGATGAGACGGGTGCCCCTTGAGAATATCCCCGCTCAGGTCCTGGACCGAGAGGAACCCCTCCCTTATCCCGCCATACTCCAGGAAGGCCGCCTGGAAGGAGGTGTTGACCGAGGTGACGCGGGCCTTGTACACGTCGCCTTTGATGCTGGACGCGCCCCCGCCCTCGATTTCTACGTTGACCAGGCGCGCATCGGAGAGGAGCGCTACGCGCACCTGTCCGCCTTCACTATTTATTAAAATCTTCTTTTTAGACACGAAAAAACCTCTGTCTTGACTTAGTTGGAGTCCGTCACAAAAGACGAGCCCTCAGGTTGCGTTGATGATGTGCGGCGGAAAACAGGGATGGCGAGAAGCATGGCGAGAAGCAGAAGGAACGCACCCGGAGTTGGTACGGATGCGCCGGTGCCGCAGCCGCCGCCCTTCCTGCCCCCATCGGACGGCTCAATCGGCTCGACCGCCTCCGGTGCCGCCTGAAAGGTGAAGGAGCAGGACCCGCCGGTCCACTGGCACTCCCCGACGATGGCGGCTCCGTCGAGTTGACCCAGGCAACTCCGGGTGAGGCCCGCGTCCAAGAAGTCGAAGGAGAGCCCGCTCTTGGTCACGCGCGCGGCGGGCCGGTCCCCGCCCACCAGGTCCACCAGGACCGCGATGCAGCCCCGCTGCTTGATCCCGAAACGCTCCGAGAAGATCCCGCAGTCCGACGCAACGACATCGTAGATCCCCTGGATCGTCGAGCAGACGGACGGCGCACCGACGAGATCCGGTACGTTCACCACATCCAGGTCGATCGTGCCGCTGCCGCCGTCGGGCCCGCCCGTTACGACGTCCGCCCCCGGCCCGCCTCCACCGCATGAGGGCGCGGCCGGAGCGCCGGGTTCAGTGCAGTCCGCCACCCCTTCCCGCAAGCCGCACGCAAACCGGGTGGCATTCTTGGAGCAGTCGATCTCGTGGACAGCGTTTCCGTCGCACCAGCGGACCAGGGCACCGTTGCAGCAACCGCGACCGTCGAGGCCGCCGCATACGTCGGGGCCTCCCGTGGGGCACTCGGCGGGGTACAGTCCGCCGGGGTCGTCCTGGCCCGGGGTGCCGCAATCGTAGAACCCCAGGATCCCGTTCCATCCACAATGAAGGAAATCTGCGCAGTCCCACGCGCAGAGCATCCCGCCCTCGCAAAAGAGGAGTCGCTCCCCGTCGCAGCATCCCTCGAAGGCCACCGCTCCGCATTCGATGGCCTCGAGCTTGGCTCCGCCGGAGCACTCCTGTCCCAACACCGGGGCCGCGTGTGTTATTGCTAGGGTGAAAAAGAGGATCGTTCCTCTCATGCGCACGAGAACCTCCCATGGGTTCCAGGTTAATATAAGGAATCCATGCGGATTTGCAAGACATGTTGTCAAGGCAGTAGCCGCACACTACCATCGGGTGACCATTCGGGTGATCATTTTTTCCGGGGCCAGGTGTTCCAAGGGACGGCAATGAAGACGCGGAACGTCGAAGACCTGTACACCCGGTTCGGACACCAGGTGTACCGCCGCTGCAAGGTGCTGCTCAAGGAGGAGGCTGCGGCGATGGACATGACTCAGGAGGTATTCGTGAAGGTGCTGGCCCGGCCCCTGCGGTTTGCATCAGACGGCCAAGCCGTGCGCTGGCTCACCCGGGTGGCCACCAACCTCTCTCTCAATGAGCTGCGCCGACGCCGATACTGGCGAACCGAAGAACTCTCCGATCGCACCGAGCGCGGGCCCGCCCTCCTTGAGCGCCTCGTGGCGGACCGGGATCTGGTCCGCATGGTCCTGGCCCGCGCAGACCGGGAGACAGCGCTGGCGGGTGTGGGCTACTACCTGGAGGGCCGCACAGCGGAGGATATCTCGCAGATCCTCGGCGTGTCAGTCCCCACGGTGCGACGGCGACTGAAAAAATTCCTCGAAGTAGCGGCGCGGGCCCTGGCCGCGGGAGGAGTGGCATGACCTCCAGCCGTTTTGATCTGCCCAAGCGCCTGCCCCCTGCGGAGGACGTAGACATAGCGGACCGGGAGACCTTCTACCGGCGGATGCCCGCGGCCGCGTTCGTGGCGGCCGCGGCGGCCCGGCAGCGGCCCGCAACGTGGCTGAACACCGTCACAGGTCTCGTGAGTGCGGGCGCTCTCGCCGCCACCCTCCTGCTGGTCGTGGCACCCTGGGAACGGTCCGCGCAGAACCCCGCGGCTCCCGGAATCGCGCCAGCCGAGCCGGCGGAGGACGCCGCGTTCGGCGCGGCGGGCGGCCACCGCGCCAAAAGTAACCTTCGTCCCCAGCCAGCGCTGGCGGCCGCGCTGGCGGCCGCACCGGTGGACCTCTCCATGGTGGCGCGCCAAGCGGGACGGCCCGTACCCGTGGAAAACGGGACCCGGCTGGCCCCGGACACCCAGGTACGCTTTGTCTACGACAACCCCGACTACGACTACCTGATGCTGGTGAGCGTCACCGGCAACGGGAACGTAGCCGCGTTCTACCCCATGGAAGAGGGACCCAGCATACCAATCCTGAGGGGCCGGAGGATCCCACTCCAGGGTGCGGTACAGCTTGACGATCATCTGGGTCTGGAGCGCTTCTTCGCTTTGTTCAGCGCGGCGCCCATGTCCTGGGAACAGGTGGAGGCCGCGGTCGCTGAGAGCCGCCCAGGCATGACCGGCGGGGACGACGCTGCCTGGCTTAGGGACCTCCACCGATTGCCCCTGGGTTGCGCACAGGCTACCCTGTTAATTGAGAAGGAGCCCCTGGGAGAGATCGATGGCTGAGACGGATCAGTCCAGGCACAGCGCTGTGGCAGCGACCCTGCTGTCCCTGGCGATTCTCCTGGCCTCGGCGTCGGCCGGGGCCGCAGAGCCCCGGTGGGAGCGCTTCGCTGTAGTGGTGGGTGCAGATCGGGGGGCGGCCGGTAGCGGCACCCTCCGCTACGCTGAGCGCGACGCGGCCAAGGTGGCGGATCTCTTGCAGGCGGTGGGGGGCTTCCCCGGTGAGCGGATCCTTCTGCTCACCGACACCGACGCTGACGCTGTGCGGGGCCACCTCTCCCGTATCGAAGAGGAGCTCTCCCGAGCCAACCGGGAAGCCAGCACCCTGCTCCTGTTTTACTACAGCGGCCACGCCACCGCTGAGGCCATGGAGTTGGGGGACGCCCTCCTACCCATGGAGGAAATAAAAGACTACCTCCAGTCCAGCGTGGCCACGGTACGGGTCGCGCTGGTGGACGCTTGCCACAGCGGCGCTCTGGTACGCAACAAGGAGGGCACCGGGTGGACGCGTTCCCCCTCTCGATGGATCTGGACACCACGGGCTTCGCTGTGCTCACTTCCAGCACGGCCTCGGAGCGTTCTCAGGAGAGCGATGAGCTGCGGGGCTCGTTCTTCACCCATTTCGTAGTCTCCGGACTCCGGGGAGCGGCGGATACATCCGGTGACGGCGAGGTGACCCTGAATGAACTCTACCGCTACACCTACCGGCGCACCCTGGACCGATCCCTCCAGGCTGGCGCAGGGGTCCAGCACCCAACCTTCGACCTGAGCATGCAGGGCAGCGGCGAGCTGGTCCTGGCGCAACTGGACCGGGCCGAAGCCCGCCTGAGCTTCATGCCCGAGACAGCGGGGAGCTACCTGGTCTGGTCCAATGATCGAGACCGGGTGGTGGCCGAGTTGGAGAAGCGCAATGGGACCACGTTGATCCTCGCTGTGCCCACCGGGGACCTGGAGGTATTCAAACGCGGAGACCACCGGCTTTTCCGCCAGCGGATCACGGCGAAAAGGGGCAAGACCACGGAGGTCGGGGATACTGCCCTGCGGGAGATAGCGCGCACCTATCTGATGGAAAAGGGAGCGCGGCCGACCCTGCGCCTCAGCGCGGGCGGAGGGTACCAGATCTTTTGGGACGCGGGGGTCCGGCGGGCATCCCTCCTGCCCTGCGGGCTCGGGAGCATCCAGCTCCGCCTGACCAACTGGCTCGGACCACGGTGGGACTTGGCCCTGCGCCTGGCCGGCGGGGGTGGAACCGGCAGCATCGATCCCCCGGCAAACGCGTCCGCGGCCATGGAGTTCCAGCAGTTCCAGGCAGCGTTGGGGGCGATCTACCACCCGATCCGCCGCCCCGTGGACCTGGGCCTGGGCCTGGACGCGGGCCTCCTCTATGTCCACCGCCGAACCCGCAGAGAGGGCCAGGCCCCCCTGGCGGATCACTACGTCTCAGCGGCCCCGGCAGCGACGATCTCTTTGGGCGTGCCCATCGGCCACATGGTGGTTGTCGAGACCACGGCGCGCACCGGCTACTTCCTCTTCAAAGAGGATGGCCGTAACCGCCATCTGGCCTTCTCGGAATTCCTGGGGGGCGTCGAGATCCGATTCTGACCCATTGCATTGCCAAAAGAGCACGGTTCGGGGTAGAACCGACGTGTTGAAACACGGAGGTCCCCATGGCCATCGACACCGAACCCGTCGCCATCTCGCCCGACGCTGTCCCGGAGAGGGTTCTCCCGTTACTGGACGCGAGCAAGACCCCGGCAGAGCGTCGGATGATCGTCGCCCGGGCTGCGCTGCCCATGCCCCCCGAACAGCTCGTTCCCTGCCTGGCGTGGCTCAGCCGAGACCTTGACCAGGACGTACGTCGCCAGGCTCGAACCTCCCTCGAAAGCCTCCCCGCAGGGACCCTGGACAACCTCCTGGCCATGCAGGACGTGGACGCGGGCGTCCTCGACGCGCTGGGCCGCACGCTCAAGGACACACGACTCCTGGGCCGGGTGGTGGTGAACCGGAGCACCCCGGACCAGACCCTCAATCATCTGGCCCGGACCACGGACAAGGTCGTCCTGCTGGAGATCATCGGGCGTAACCAGGACCGGATCGAGAAGCAACCCGACCTGGTGGAGGCCCTCTACTTCAACTCGAACACCCCCATGCGCATCGCGCAGGCGGTCTTCGAGTTCGCTGTACGGCAGGGTCTCCCCATCCAGCACATCCCCGGCTACCAGGGAATCGTCGAGGGCCTCCTGGGCAAGGACTTCAAGGCCGCGCCCGTGGCGGCCCCGAAGGCGGAGCCGATCCAGGAGGAGGTCTTCGAGGAGGAGACCACCACGCCGGAGACAGAGACCCCGACGGAGGGAGAGCTGGACGAGTTCGGGAGGGCACTCGAGGACTTCGAGGGCTTCGAGGAGGACGAGGAAGACGACAAGGAAGATCTCTCCGATTTCGATCTTCTCCTGCGCGCCGCTGCCGAGACGGGCGACGAGGCCTCCGACGAGGAGAAAGACGGCCCCATGGGCAAGTCCCTCAACGCGGAGCTCGATGCGTTGGATGTACCGGAGCGGATCCGCATGGCCCTGGTGGGCAACAGCAACGCCCGCACCATCCTGATCCAGGACCATTTGAAGATGGTGTCCCTCTCGGTGCTGGACAACCCGGGGCTCTCGATCAAGGAAATCGCCATCTTCGCGCAGAACCGGACCCTCGCCGACGAGATCGTCCGAAAGATCTGCTTGAACCGGAAATGGGTCCGCCACTACTCGATCAAGTTATCCCTGATCCAGAACCCCAAGACCCCACCCAACATGGTGTTGAATTATCTCAAATTCATGCGCAAGACCGACCTGAAGGCCCTCTCCCGGAACAAGGACGTGCCGCACTTCGTCATGAAGATGGCAAAGGTGCGGATCCAAACAATCGGCGGTGGTTGATCAGTCGGTGACCAGGTTCTTGATCAAGGAGACATCCAGGATCTGGGTGGATTCCTCATCGGAGAAGGATAGGTCCACAGCATCCTCGGCCTCGCGCGCTGTGCGCAGCCAAGCCTCCAGATCGAGGTCCTCGAGTTGACCCCGCATGCGCTCCAGGAGATCGAGGACCCGGGCTGCCCCGTCCCGGGAGGAGGAGATCCGGCTGTTCTGGCGCTCGATGCGATCCATCAACTCACGCGTGTTGATCCCGATCTCATCCGAGGAGGGGAGCTGGTCCCGCAGGTCCATGACGAGGTCGTCCTTCTCCCGGACCAGGCGCTCCAGGTCCGCTATGGTGTCCTTGTAGCCGCTCTCGAGGCGCTCGAAGATCGACGAATAGTCCTTCACCGAGCGGGTCTGGGCTTCGTTGGCCTGGATTCGCTTGCGCAGGGCCATGTTCTCATCTCGGAGGTCCGCAGCCTGCTTCGAGGTCTGGAGGGCCGAGTGCAGGTCCGCCTCCAGGGCCTGGAGTTTCTCGCGGCTGCGTCGCAGCTCGTTCTGAATTTTCTGATACGCACCCTTGTCCGGGAGCATCGGGCTGATCTCGGGCTCCCCGACCTCGAACTCGGCCTCCCCTTCGTCGGATTCGGGCTTTGCCTTCCCGGACGGGCCGTGGACGTCCCGAATTACACCGAGGAAGAGCTCCGGATCCAGGGGCTGGAGCAGATAGCGATCAGCGCGGGAGGGGAGCTGGCCGTGCTTCTCGATCAACTCTTCCTGGCCTGGGGCCGCGATGACGATCAGGGGGATCGAACGCAGATCCCGGCTGTGCCGGACGATCCGCAGCAGGGAGAAGGCCCGCTTCATGGTCGCTGAGACCACCAGAACCGAGGCCCTGGTCTTGCGAAGCCGGTGGATGCAGTCCTCCATGGAGGAAGCGCGCACGACCTCAATCTCAGAAACCTTGAGGATCGCCCGTGCCTCGTCAAAGCAGAGGCCCTTGTCGTCAGCAACTACGATGGGTGGTTCCATGCCGACACCGTGTCAATCGAACATACAGGCAGTCTAGGTCAGGCCCGCGACCGGTGTCAACCAGCGAAGAGCTTGACAGCCCTCCCGTCCCGGACGAATTATCAGGCTCACGAGGAGGACACCATGGAACGAAAGCTGGGCGTCAATGTAGATCACGTCGCAACGATCCGCCAAGCCCGAGGGACCCGCTACCCGGATCCGGTCTTCGCCGCAGCCATGGCGGAGTTGGCCGGTGCTCACCAGATCACGATCCACCTGCGGGAAGACCGGCGCCACATCCAGGACAGGGACCTCGCCATCCTCCGGGAGACCATCCAAACGGAGATGAACCTCGAGATGGGTGCTACGGAAGAGATCCTGGCCATCGCGCTGGAGACCAGGCCCGATGAGGTGACCCTGGTCCCCGAGCGCCGGGAGGAGTTGACCACCGAGGGCGGCCTGGACGTGGCCGGACAGCGCATGAAGCTGCGTCCCTTTGTCGAGCGCCTTCGGGAGGCCGGGATCCGGGTGAGCATGTTCATCGAGCCGGATCCTCGGCAGATCAAGGCCTCCCGGGAACTGGGGGCGAACGCGATCGAACTGCACACGGGGCGGTACTGCGAGGTCTGGAGGACCCCGGCGGGAGAAGATGAACTCGTGCGCATCAAGGACGCTGCCGGCCTCGCCGTGGACCTGGGGCTCTACGTAGCAGCAGGTCACGGCCTGGACTTCACAAACATTGACCCCGTAGCCGAGGTCGAGGATATCGTGGAGTTCAACATCGGACACAGCATCATAGCGCGAGCGATCATCGTGGGGATGGAGGCCGCTGTCCAGGAGATGCTCGATCGGATCGCCTGGTGATCAAGGGAGCAAGCCATGCAGGCATTCACAGCGGCGCAGATGCGAAAATTGGACGCACTGGCAATCGACGACATCGGGATCCCAGGGGGCGTCCTCATGGAAAACGCGGGGCGCCAGGCTGCGGTCCTCCTGGCCGAGGCCCTCCCGCCGGAGGGCAGGGTCGCTGTCTTCGGCGGTCCGGGAAACAACGGTGGAGACGGCTTCGTCATCGCTCGGCATCTGGCCAACTGGGGCTGGACTCCGGAGATTCTCCTCACCCGCTCAGCCGAGGACATCAGCGGGGACGCACGGATCAACCTCGACGCGGCGCTGCGCATGGGTATTCCGGCCCGGACCCTGGACCGAACCCGCCCCCTGGAGGAGCAACTCCACGGCCTCAGCGGGGTGCGGGCAGTGGTGGATGCGCTTTTCGGCACCGGACTCTCACGGGATCTCGACCCCTGGCACCGGGCCCTGCTCAGGGCGATCAACGCGCTTGAC
>CAYOTU010000061.1:0-12728 GCA_964406905.1 uncultured Myxococcales bacterium
GAAGCATCTCTCGCCTGAGCTGTACTGGACATCTCCGGATGGTGATTCCAAGGAAACCTCAACGCAGACCTCGCATCCGTCCGCAGCGTAGCCCTCCGATGGTCCGCAACGGTGAATGCGCGCGTCAAGGGTGCCGCTGTCGTCCGGCATCACCAGGTAGGCGTGGTGCAGGCCGTACGCCTCCGGGCTCTTGGTGTCTGTGCTCGATGCACGGATGCGGAGGATCTTCGGACCGGTCGAGTCGTCCACCCCCAGGTCCCCCATGGCGACACGCAGGACATGGACCATGCGGCCTTGCCCGACGCAGTAGAGTTCGCAGTCGATTCCTCTTCTACAGGCCTCGTAACAGATGGCGTACTCCTCGACGGGTTCCACCTCCAACTCGGCGAGCGGGCCAACAGCCGCACCGGTGGGTGGACCTGCCGTGAACTGGAAGACCTGCTCGTGCCAAACAGGGTCATCGGAGGGATCCTCCATCCCAGAGACGTCAGCCATTTCGAACCTGATCTCGTATGGCTGCCCGATGAGCCAGTTGTCTTCGGGACGGAGCCGGACGGCCCATGAGTCGCGCGTCTTCGGGTCGGAGTACTTCGCCTGACACTGGATGATCTCGGCCGGAGGCCAAAAGTCGTCTTCCAGGGACACCGAGACCACGCCCTGTCCGACGTTCGTCGAAAAGAGCTGCTCCCCGAGTGTCCAAACACGGAACAACATTGGGGGGTGGTTGACAAGGCAATGGTCCCAGCTATTGGAACCCTCCTCGGTCGCAAAGACCAGAAAGATGTCCTTGTCTGCCGGGACGATGCCCCCCGGTTCCGGATACGAATCAACCAGCTCCCAGGCTGTTACGCCTGAGGGCAGGATGATGCAGGCATCGGCAGAGGTCGGCGCGCCGATGACCAGGGCGACGCTGAACAACGAGAGGAGCAGGCCGTTCATCGCGTCCTCCCGTCTGCCGCCTGCGGACAGTCCGGGTACCACATCGGGTGCGGCCCCTCCTCTTCCGAGCCGCTCGCCGTGATCTCATGGAACTCCGGATCGCAGTCAGGCCTCAGTGACACACAAACGTCAGTGTCATCGGAGTTGCTACAGTACTCGCAGGTCTCGCCGGACCACTCGAAGGTGTATACGAGCGGGAAAACCTCGGGCTCCTCGCAGGTGATACCGTCATTGTCGCAGAAGCCGGTGAACTCGCCACCCCACTTGTCTGTAGTTACCTCAACCCACTCGCCGTCACATCGAATCCCGCTGCCCCAGCAGGTGTTGTCCCAGAAGGTCAGCGTGACATTGACGGTCTTCTGGCAGCCCGAGTCATCAGCGTCACAGGAGGTCAAGGCACAGATCAGCAAGTAAAACCCGGCCGCTGTTCGTATCATTTGCTTGTCTCCTCCACTCATCGGACTCGTTGGTCGAGCCGGCTCATGGGGTCGGGCACCAGGTGCACTCTGTCAGCGAAATGTGCACCCTGTCCTCTTGCAGGACGATCACGGGGGTCACGTCGATCCCCGCCATCAGGCCTGAAACCTGCTCGATCACCTCCTCATCCATCCAGCCCGGAAACTGCTTCTCCAGCCATGCAGCAACTCCTGCCGGCGACGGGAGGATGAGCGCGTGGTTGCTGGCGTGCCACCAGCGATAGAACTGGTCCCCCAGGGGAGCAGGGTCGGCGGTTCGTCCCCTTCGTCATAGTCCAGGTCGATGGCGTCGGGGTCGCACGGTTCCAGTGGCTTCGTTGTGAGGTAGGGTAAGTGTAGTTGTCGGGAGGGAAAAAGGTAGTTGACGCTGAGCACATGGCCATCAAAACGGGAACCCCCCTTCGTCGGGCAGAATGTCGTCGTAGAAGATGCGATACATCTCTCCATCCCTAGCTGACACATGCGCTCGGGTAGTACACCTCGAAGTCGTCGAGGTGATCCCGGACAAAGTCCCTGACCTCTGCGCCGAGGGGAGGGCCGACGGTCGTGGACCAGTAGGTGTTTTCGCTGATGTTGTCTGGGAACTCCGGCTCGTCGAAGGGCCATGGGGTCGCGTTTGTGGCGTCGCAGTTCCAGTACGGGCCACCCACGGGCTGGACGCCGAGCAGGATCTGGTCTATCGGTATCGTCTCCGCGGGCAGCTCCGTGAGGGGCATGAGCGCGTCGTAGAGCCCGACCAGCGCGTCGGGCGGCGGTGTTTCCCAGTCTTCCTCGTCGCCCTCGCTGCCTGGGCAACCTGCGAAAGATGAGAAGCAGGAGGCCTCCACCGAAAGCCCGGGGAGGTCGACGAACAGGCCCTCGGTCGGACCGTCGAGCGCGGGGCACCGCTGGTACTCCCCGCTGTCATCCGGCCCGACCGCTACGGCGAGCGCCAGCAGCTCTACGAAGGTCTGCTCCGGCACCGTGGCCTGCTTCCATACCCTGTATCCGAGGGTCGTGATGGTCCCCATGTCCAGGAAGACCACCCTCCGGTCACCAAACACGTAGAGCGTGAAGTCGGGGTGATGGCCCCAGAAAAACTCGTGCCCCACCGAGAAGGCAAATCCGCCCCCTCGGGCCGCGGCGAAGACCAGGTCGTCGGGTGAGAGGTCTGCTGGATCGATGCTGTCCCGGCTCTCCAGGTCGCGGGTGGAGATCTCAAGGACATCGACGCGTCCCGATGTCCCGGAATCGCTACCGCAGCCGAGCATCAGGAGGGAGCACAGGACCGAGATCGCTGTCTTCTGTTTGCCCATGCTTCCTCCTTCTCCGTCACCTTATGACCGGCCTGCTTGATTGCAATATTTATTCCTCATAGCCGTTCTAGGGGATTTGTCACCGAAAACGTACTGCAAAGAGGATGGAACGACCTTTGCAGTACTCTTCCGGCAACAAGAGAAGACGCAGCAGTGTTGTGAAGTATGTGCACACATGGAGTTTTTGCGGGAATATAGTCAACACGAGGTGCCACGTCTTGGAGACTGAGGACCTCAGGGAGGCGTTGGTCGAGAAAGAAGTATCACCGAGGTTCACCGTAGACGTCCTGAATCGCTTGCTCCATTACAAATCGCTGGTTGTCAGGAAAAATAGATACGGACACCCGAAATGAGCTGATTTGGAGCCGCGTAGCCGAAAAACCGATGCGGCAGTGTCAAAGGCTACCCCGCCAGAGGGAGGGGCACTTCCGTGGGTGCCTTATGGCGGGCGGAGAGCTTCCAGAGGAGCGATAGCAGCAGCAGGAGAGGCCAGAGGGCAGGGCTTGAGCCGCCCCGAGTGCAGCCCCCGCCGGGACGGTGGTGGTGCGTGGAGTCCGCGTCAGCCGCGACGCTGTCCTCAACATCCTGTGCGTCGGGCGCGGCCGTTGTGTCCTGTGCAGGTTCCCAGGGTGGCTCCACGCAGATCCAGATATCCGTGTCGCAGATCGTCCCCCCGTTGCAATGAGCGTGGAAGAGACAGGCAGCGCAGCCGCCGTTTTCGGGGTTGCACCAGGGGCGGTCCGGTTGGCAGGGGTTCGCGCCCTCAACCCGGCAGTCCGCGGCGCATGCGCCTAGCACCGGATCGCACCACTCCCCGTCCCCGCACTCCCAGGACTGGGTGCAGGTGACGCAGCGGAGGGTTTCGGGGTCGCACCAAGCCCCGGCAGGGCATTGGTCGTTGTACACGCACTCACCGCATCGGCCTGTCAGAATGTCGCAGGTCAGCTCCTCGGCGCAGGGGTTGGCCGACTCGTGGGCGCAGTCGTCGACGCAGGAGTGAAGCGCACAGTACTGTCCGTCCCCGCATTCCGCGGCTTCGAAGCAGTCCATGCAGTGCCCGGCCACGGGCACGCAGACGCTCCCCTCAGCGCAGTCCTCCGGGCGCCAGCAGCCTGGTCCGTGGACATCCAGCAGGTCGAGGCGCGCTCCAACGGGGTTGTGGTGGTGGACAAGCATCAGCCCCGGGGAGTGGACCCCGTCCAGGTTCCAGGCGTAGTCGATCCGAGCGCCGTTCCGGTCAGGGAACACGGGCATCCCCGTCCCCTCGGCGAGGAAGTCGAAGACCTGGCGGGTGGGGTCATGATGGAACCATTCCGTCGTGTCCACCATGGTGTACACGCCGTGGTGGTGGACGTGGTAAGAGGTCACCCGGAGGGCCACCTGCGGGGCCTGGAGGGTCAGCCCGAGGGCCGCCGCGGGGAGGGGCAGCACCAAAACGTCGCTCATGTGGATCGGAATCGTCACGCGGTGTGGGGAGAGGTGATTGATGGTGCCCAGGCGCACGGGATCGGTCGCTCCCCACTTCATCTGGTTCACGAAGAACGCGTCCGCGTCGTGGCCGTTGAAGAAGTACCCGTCAGCGCCGTGGTCGCCGTCCAGGTCGTACTCCACAGCGAAGAAGACCTCCACCGGGGTGCCCCAGGAACCCCAGGTTGCCAGGGCCAGGTAGAGGGTGGTCTCGGTTATGCCCGCGTTCGCACGGACCTGGGCGCCGTAGTCGCTTGTGATGCCGACTGCGTGCAGGTCCGACGCGTTGATCGTTGCCTGGACATCTTCGGAGGGGAAGCCTTCGGTGACATAGGTTGCGTCGCCGATGGCCTCGTCGGGGCTGACGACCTTCAGCTCGAAGGGGGTCACGAGCGAGCGGACCGCCTCGGGGCCAGGGTCTTCGGGGGCCAGGTCGGAGCCCGCCAGGGGCAGGGTGCCGACTCCTGAGAAGCCTCGGAAGGTCACCTCCGTCGTGGTGGTGTGCATGTCCGATGCGGGACGTGGGCCTGCAAGGATCGGGACCCGGAGTACAGGTTCATCGTCCTGGAAGAAGACCAGATGTCCGGTCTCCTCAGCGAACCAAACGCGGGGCAGCTTGTCCTTGCCCGCTGTGGTCCCGAGGTTGGGATCCCGGACGTGGCGCAAGGCCTCGGGGTCAGCAGCGAGGGTCACCGCCAGGTCCGCTGTCCCGTTCGCCGCCACGGTCAACTCCCCGCCATCGGGCAGCAGGACCTCCGCACCGGGCAGGTCCACCGCTGCCTCGTAGCTCACAGTGAAGGTCAGCGGGACCTCACCCCGGTTCTCCACTCTGACGGTCCGGTCCTCTTGGATGGGCACTGTCACATCCAGCGTGTCGAAGCTCAGCCCAACCCGGAGGGGATGATCCGCGTCGTACGCGAAGGCCTCGGTCCCCAAGGCGCGGACAGCGTCGATGCGGCCGGCCCCCTGGCGGGTCGTCGAGAGGGGCGGCTTTCCATCGAAGCGGATAACGTCCGGGGCCGCTGTGCTCATGGCCCAGGCCTTGACCTCAGCGGGTGACCAGGTTGGCCGCGCCTGGCGCAGGAGGGCCAGGATCCCCGCGGCCGCGGGGCTGGCCATGGAGGTGCCGGTGGCCGACATGGCCCCGTCGCCGCTTCGCGCTTTCGCTGAGGTGATGTCCACGCCGGGCGCGGTGAGGTCCGGCTTCAACCAGAAACGATTGCCCTGGCGAGTTGGGCCCCGGGAGGAGGATCCGGCGAGCCAGCCGACCTTGTCGTCCACGAACGCGGTCAGGCCTTTGCGCAGGGTCACCATCACCGGAGTTCCCTCGGCCAGCGCGGCCTTCAGCGCGTCGCCGTCCACCTGCCGCATGATCACCGAAGGGATCAACACGTCTTCGCCGTCCCAGGTCATTTTTGGCGGGATGCCCCCCTGGTGGTTCACCACGATCGCTGCGATCGCCCTGGCCTCCTGCGCGGCCAGGACCTTCTCGTAGTACTTGCAGTCCCCCCGGTCGATGACCGCAATTTTTCCCTCCATGGCGTCTGCATTGGCCAGGGCCGTGCAGGCCAGGGGCGGGTCGGCGAGGACCAGGACGTCGGTGAGACCATCCTCGGTCAGTTCGGGGCCGAAGTTGGACGGCCGAGCCAGATGGATCGCCTGGAGGTACAAGGGCTTCTCCACTTGGAGGCCCGGGTAGGGGGTGCCGTCGTGGCGGCAGTTTGCGACGCAGATCACTCCCTCCGCGGCGCAGGGATCCGAGGTGATAAACTGGATATCCCAGGCGTTCCCCGCCGCGGCCGCTATCACCAGGCCCGCGGCCACTGCGTTAGCGTAGACCTCGACCTCGTAGCCGCCGGAGATTCCGTAATCCGTGCCCAGGGAGATGTTGATCACGTCGAGGCGGTCTGCGAAGTCCCCGTCCTCGTCAGGATCCACAGCCCACTCCAGGGCAGCGGTGGTGAGCGCGGTCGCTGTGGCGGCCTTGGAATCGCCGAAGACCTTGAGTGCGAAGAGGCTCGCCTCTGGGGCCATTCCCGGGCCGATGCGGAAAGTATCGAGGTCCAGGCTCAGGTCCCAGGGGCCGCCCCAGGACGCGCCGTCTCCGTCCACGCCGTAACCAGCCACTGTCCCGGCCACGTGGGTGCCGTGGCCGTCCAGATCCATGGGGTCGGGATCCGGGGCAGGGACCAGGCAGTCCGGAACGCCTTCCTGCTGGGAGTAGCCGTATTCAGAGCCAGCGAAGTCCCATCCCCCCGCTACTTTGATCGTGGGGAAGCTGCCTTCTTCCAGAACCTCGGGGTCGTCGGCCTCGTAATCCGCTGCCGCACCGGGGCCGCCGAAGTCAGCGTGGAGGTAGTCGATGCCGGTATCAATCACGCCGATACGCATGCCATCGCCCGTGAGGGACACCTCCCCGCCCCAGGCCGCAGTAGCGCCGATGTAGCCTGCGCTGAAGCGGTTGTCCTTGCGGAGGAGGGCCACGGGGCGGACAGCGCGGACCCCGGGGAGAGCCTGCAGGGCCGCCAGGTCCGTCTGATTTGCGACCACCGCAATTCCGTTGGCGAGACGCTGCATTGCAAAGGCCTCGGGCGCGTCGAGGCCGGAACGAGCCAGGACGCCGCGGAGGCGATCCTGCACGGCGCGGTTGAGTTTGAGCTGCGCTACCGCGGCCGCTGTAGCGTCTGCTACGCATCCACCAGCATCCAGCACGCGACGATACACAGCCACAGTGGCCTGCTCTTCCAGCGTGACGAAGACCGTGGACTTCTGCAATTCCCCCGCGGCTGCCGCGGACGCGGCGAGCAGGACGAACAGGAGGAGCAGGGAGAGCAGTCGTCGCATGTCCGGCCTAGAACGACAAGCCGCCGCTGGGCTCTACGACCGTCGCGTTGAGGAAGCCGTTTTCTACGATGTATCCGATCGTATGCGCGATGTCCTCGGGGGTGCCGAGGCGGCCGACGGGGATCATTTTCTTGAAGCGCTCGAGGATCTCCGGCTTCATGCCCTTCAGCACCATGGGAGTTCCGATGATACCCGGGGCAACGGCCACCGCGCGGATACCGTAGCGGGACAGCTCCTTTCCCCAGGTCGCAGCGAGGGTAGCGACACCGGCCTTTGCCGCGGCGTAGTTGGTCTGGCCGACGTTGCCATGGCGTGCGATGGAACTCATGGGCACGATCACGCCGCCGTTCTTGAAAGAGATCATCTGCTTCGCTGCTTCGCGGCCCGAGAGGAAGACCCCGGTCAGGTTCACGTCGATGACCGCCTGCCACTGGGAGAGGGACATGGTCTTCACCACCTCGCCCGTTTCCCGATCTACCTTGATCAAGAGCCCGTCGCGAAGGATCCCCGCGTTGAGGACCGCTATGTCGAGCTGGCCGAACTTATCGGCCACGGCCTGGAACGCGCCGACCACCGAGGTCTCATCCGCCACGTTGCACTCCAGCGCCAGGACCTCCCCGCCGATCTCAGCCTTCGCAGCCTTGAACGCGTCCGGGTTGATGTCCATGATAGCAACCTTTGCGCCCGCGCCAGCAAACATCTTTGCCGCGGCCAGCCCGATTCCCTGTGCGCCGCCGGTCACCACAGCGACCTTGCCCTGAATCTCCATGTGCTTCTCCTTGATAGTCAACCTCCAGTCGAACTCCCCTCCTGGTACCATTAACGGCCGGGTGAGATCCAGAGCCGTCCCGAATCAAACTCCTGGACGCGGCACCGCCCCTTGTGGAACGATGGAGCTACAGGGGGACAAGGGGAGGTGCTGAAGCCATGGACACTGCCACCGAACGGATGGACAGGGCGGTGGAGGCCCTTCGGGGCGCGGGTTTTGGGATCTTCCGGTACCAGCGGGAGTCGGGACTCCTGGCCCTCGGCGGGCCTGACGGGGACGAGTGCTACTACTACGGTGCCTGCGTCGAGCCGGGGATCGAGGTCCCCTACGTCATTTATCTGGACACTGAGTTCACCTACCCGTCCAACGACCACGACCTCCTCCGCCGGGTCTACCACTTTGTCTTCGACGCACTCATGGACGAGGACACCGAGGTGGATGCTCTCGAGTGGGACGACGAGCGGGAGGCGTGGTCCTGCGCCATGGTGAAGGGCAGTCGAGATCTGGCTGAACTTGTCCGCACGATCCAGGATGGGTTTGCCCACGGCCTGTGGTTCGACGTGACCACGGAGTGACGCCTCTCAGGCGATTTCCTTGTAGCGAGTGACCCCGTCTCGTCCATTCTGCTTTCTATGGTACATGGCTTCGTCGGCTTGGCGGAGGATGTCATCTATGGTGATGGCATCCTCCATTCCGGGGGTCCAGGAGCGGATCCCGATAGAAGCAGTCTGTCGGCCCACCGTGGCGAAGTCGTGCTTGCGGATCCGCGAATGAATCACATGTGCGCGCTCGACCGCGCTGGCCTCGGCGAGGGGCAGGGCCAGGCAGAACTCCTCTCCCCCCATTCGGCCGACGAGATCCTTCTCAGTGCCCGAGTAGCGGACAGCGCTGATGAGGATCCGGGCGAGATCCTGGAGGACCAGATCGCCTGCCGCGTGGCCGTGCTCATCGTTGACCAGCTTGAAGTGATCCAGGTCAGCGTAGATGACGCTGAGCGGTGTCCCGTTTCGCTCAGCCGCTGTGAGCAGATCTGCCAGAGCCTGGACGAAGTGGGTACGGTTCAAGAGGCCCGTGAGGCCATCATGGGACTTCTCGATCTTGTCGGACAAGGTGTTCCCAAAGGTCCTGGCGAAGCGACCGAGCTCCTCCTCGTCGAGGCGACCGTACAGAGCGTCTGCGGCTTTGTCAGCGAAGGAGAAGACGCCGAGGGTGCGGTTCTGGATGACCATGGGCACCACCATGAAGGAGGCGGTGCGGTACCGGTCCTTGCGTCGGTGCCCCTCGGCTACCTTGGAGCAGATCACCGTCTTCTCCCGGGCCGCCTGCTCAAAAATCGGGTGGCTGAACTCCCCGAACTTGTTTCGGAAGAGCTTGCCCTCACGGAGCGGACCGTCGCTATCGCGCCGGTAGCATCCTCGGTCAACGCCCAGGTACTCTGAGAAGTTCACCACCTCGCTGCCGAAAGCGGCGGGCATGAAGTCCCGAATTCGCTGGATGATGGCGAGGGGCTCGAAGACGGGCATGTCCGTCACGGTCTCGAGGACCCGCGCCCGGACCAGCTCCATGCGCTTGCTACGCAGAATGAACGTCCGCGCTTCCGCTGGGAATCCAGCGAATTGCCGCTGCTCCAGGTCCGCGAGGATCTTTTCAAGGCCCGCGCCCAGGATCCGCTCCCGGAGCCCGATCGATCCCCATGGATTGGCCTCCGGGAGTCGATCCTCGGAGCGACCCATATCAATGTCTGTCATGATTCACTCCTTCGTCCCTCTCCGGTATATGTGATTAAGGCGCGGTTGAAGTCAAGCGAGCAGGAGGCGTGATGGGTGATTTCAAGATCCTTCAGGCTGAGATAGGGGGGGACCTCCATCGTCAGGAGTTGTGGTTGCGGGGCGAGGTTCTGCGCAAGCCCCTGGGCATGGCGCCCGAGACCGCCGTGACCCCCTTCGATGACGAGGCCCTCCGGTTTTTCGCACTCGTGGACGGAGTCGTGGTCGGTTGCGTCCTGCTCCATGTTCGCGGGGACGAGGGCAAGCTGTTCCAGATGGGGGTCTTATCCGAGCACCGGGGTCATGGCATCGGCCGCGCGCTCGTGGCCGCGTTGGAGGACGAGGCCCGGCGCTTGGGTCTGAAGCGCGTCTTCTGCCACGCGCGTCGAGAAGCCCGGGACTTCTACGCGAAGCTCGGCTACCGGATCATCGGTGAGCCCTTCGACGAGATCGGGATCGAGCACTCACGGATGGAGAAAAAAAATTCCATGTAACCGGCTCTGGCAGGCCCGGACTCTCCTGAATTTGCGCTACAAGGAGGGGCTCTCCGTCGCTGAGGTCTCCGAGGCCAAGGGCATCGGCGGCGGTGCGGGCGGCGGCGCGAAGGTACGCCCCGTCGCGGTCGCAGTGTTCACCCCGGATGGCGTCCGGATTCTCCCAATCGGTGAGCGCAAGGGCCTCATCGAGAAGCTCATCGACCGCATCCCCGAGTTCATCGACATGGCGAAGGACGCGTAGGTTCCAGGTCATGTATCGGGTGTGTAACTGAGGGGAATTCAATGCAGACCCCTTCGGTTTCACGAGCGTACCAGGCGATTCATTAATTCGAGGAGGTGCGCTCATGAGATTGGTCAGCTACGGATTCTGGCGGGAGGTCCTGGTCTGCGCAGCGGTGCTCGCTGTGTTGGCCCTGGGTGGGCCCTGGGACGCGGATGCGGGGGAGAAGGACCTCCCCGGATTGGGTCTTGGGGAGATTCACTCAGCGGGGGATCCGATCCGTTTGGACAACCTGGTGATCTTTCCGATCTACTCATCGGTCCACGAGGACGTGGGCGAGTTCGAGACCCTGGCCGAGGCCATCGCTGGCGGCCGGGCCGTGGTGCGGGAGGTCGGCGCGGATCCGACCCCGCCGCCGCGGCCGCCACCACAGCAGAGCCGTGGCAAGCGTCTCCTGCGGAGGCTCTTGGGCGCGGAGGAGCAGCTCGAGCAAGTGCAGGTGCAGGACCAGGTCCTGGTCGGGGCAGGGGGCGCCACGGTGGGGACCCTGGTGATCCAGAACACGGGGAACAAAGCGATCCTGGTCCTGGCCGGCACCGTGGTGAAGGGCGGCAAACAGGACAGGCAGGTGGGCCAGGACTTTGTGGTGGGCCCGAAGCAGACCGTGCCCGTGGACGCGTTTTGCGTGGAGCACGGTCGGTGGGACGCGCAACGTGAAGGCGAAGCCACCGGCGGCCAGTTCGGCAGCGTCGGCATCCTGGCGAATCGCAGCGTTCGGATGGCGGGCCAATACAAGAAGGACCAGGGCAAGGTCTGGGAGAACGTAGCGAAGGTCAACAATGACAACAGCAAAAGCGCGGCCACCGGGACCCTCATGGCCACCATGGACGACCCCGAGGTCAAGGCGCGTATGGAACGCTTGACCGCAGCCGCTATCAAGGCCATGGACGCGCTCCCGGATCACACCCGGGTTGCGGGTCTCGCCTACGCGGTGGACGGGCGTGTCCACGGCGCCAGGTGGTTCGTGAACCATGACATGTACCTGAAATTCCGCCCGGTCCTTCTGTCCACCATGGCCATGGAGGCGATCACCGGGCAAAACGTCGCCAAGACCCAAGGCAAGCCCCTGGTCATGACCAAAGTGCCCCCCGAGACCGTCAGGGCCTTCGTCGATGAGCTCAGGAAGGAGAAGGTCCGAGAAACAGCCGCCACCAAAGGCATGAACACGAACGCGTACCGGGAGAACGAGGAGGGCTATTCCTCCGAGTGCGTCATCGAGGTAAAAGGGAAGAAGATCCAGTTCTCCATGGATTTTCTGGCCAAGTAGGGATCCGATCCGTTCTTATCAGAATGGTGATTTTGCCGTTGCATGTAGCGATTTTTGAGGAAAACCTTGACGTTACGGCTTCGATGCTGTTTAATATCGTTCCAGGATACCTGTAACATCAAGGGAGAGAGACGATGAAGAACCCGCTTGTCCTGTTTGCAATTCTGGCCATGGGTCTGTACGGCATGGCCTGTGACGACGACGACGGTGGTGGCGGTGGCGGCGGCGTGGATACCGTGGTGGGCGAAGACACGACAGTTACGGATGACACCCTGGAGCCCGATGACACCCTGGAGCCCGAGGACACCCTGGAGCCTGAGGACACCCTGGAGCCTGAGGACACCCTGGAGCCTGAGGACACCGTGGAGCCGCCCGTAGGCGCATGCCTGAACGACGCGGACATGGCGATCCTGGGCCCGGACGGCGGCGACGCGGCCAAGGCCGCTGCCACGGATTGCGCGATGGCCTGCATCGCTGAGCCCACAGTGGACGAAATCGTCGCCTGCGCGAACCCCTGCGTGGTCGAGGACACAGGTCTGACCGAGGATTGCTCGGGCTGCTACACCGCGATCATCGCGTGCACGATCATCAACTGCCTCGGCGAGTGCGTCGCGGATTCGGCAGCACCGGAGTGCCTGGGATGCATGGACGCGTCGGGTTGCTACGCGGACTTCTTCGAGTGCACTGGCATGGAGCCGCCCGTGGAGCCTCAGGTGGATATGTGCCAGAACGACGCTGACCTGGCGATCCTGGGTCCGGACGGCGGTGCGGGTGCCAAGACCGCGGCCACGAACTGCGCGATGGGCTGCATCGCTGAGCCCACAGTGGACGAGATCGTCGTCTGCGCGAACCCCTGCGTGATCGAAAACACCGGGCTGACCGAAGGTTGCTCCGCGTGCTACTCCGGGATCATCGCATGCACGATCATCAACTGCCTCGCTGATTGCGTAGCGGACGCGGAGGCGCCGGAGTGCTTGGCGTGCATGGACACGTCAGGTTGCTACGCGGCCTTCTTCGAGTGTTCAGGTATGGAGCCGGCCGCGGAGTAGGCCCTCCCCGATCCGCAATCCCCTTTAGCGTCTGACCATAAATAAACAGTGCATTCAGTCGCCGCTGCATCCGCTCTCG
>CAYOTU010000062.1:0-12692 GCA_964406905.1 uncultured Myxococcales bacterium
GGGGGAGGTTCATCGGGCCGTGGTGGTGCGAACCGCCAAGGAAGTCCGGCGCGACGACGGTACCTACATCAAGTTCGACGACAACGCGGCCGTCCTGCTCAACAAGCAGGACGAGCCCATCGGGACCCGGATCTTCGGCCCGGTGGCCCGCGAGCTACGCTCCAAAGAATTCAAGCGGATCACTTCGCTCGCACCTGAGGTGCTCTAGGAGGCTGCCATGAAGATTCGCAAGGGCGACATGGTCCAGATAATGGCCGGTAAGGATAAGGGCAAGCGGGGCAAGATCCTGCGCGTTCTCGACCGTGGTCAGCGTGTGACAGTTGAGAAAATCAACATCGTCAAACGCCACACCCGCGCCCAAGACGAATACCGGCCCGGCGGCATCATCGAGAAGGAGGCTCCATTGGATGTCTCCAACGTGATGCTCCTGGACAACAAGCTTGGCCGCCCCGTGCGTGTCAACTTCCGCGTCGAAGAGGCTGAGGACAAACGCACCAAGGTGCGGTTCTCCCTCAAGCACGACGTGACCCTGGACTAGGGGAGTAAGAGATGCCGAGGCTCAAGGATAAGTACGTCAGTGAAATCGTTCCGAAGCTCAAGGATGAGTTCCGGTTCACCAATGCCATGGAGGTCCCGAGGCTCACCAAGGTGGTGTTGAACATGGGACTGGGCGAGGCGATCCAAAACGCCAGCCTCATGGAGGCCTCTCAGAAGGAGTTGGCCGCGATCAGCGGGCAAAAGCCCGTGGTGACCAAGGCCAAGCGCTCCATCGCCGGATTCAAGCTCCGTGAAGGAATGAGCGTGGGCTGCACGGTCACCCTCCGCCGCGATCGCATGTGGGAGTTCCTGGATCGCTTGGTCAACCTGGCCCTGCCGCGCGTCCGCGACTTCCGCGGCGTATCGCCCAAGGGCTTCGACGGCCGCGGTAACTTCACCATGGGAATAAAAGAACAGATCATTTTCCCCGAGATCGACTACGACAAGGTCCAGAAGATCAAGGGGATGAACATCACCGTCGTGACTACGACGGAGAAAGACGACGAGGCCCGGGCGCTCCTGACGCATCTCGGGATGCCGTTCAGGAAATAGGAGAAGGCAAGTGGCACGCAAGGCGCTGAAAATCAGACAGTCCCGTAAGCCCAAGTTCCAGGTGCGCTATCGGAACCGTTGCCCCCTTTGTGGGCGGCCACGGGCCTACATGCGCAAGTTCAACATGTGCCGCATCTGCTTCAGGACGCTGGCGCTTAGTGGCGACCTGGTGGGCGTGACAAAGTCCAGCTGGTAGCCCAGCAGGAACCGGCACCGGAACGAAGTGAGGCCTGAGTGAGGCCTAAGTGAGGAAGGCAAAGCAATGAGCGCAATCACAGATCCGATAGCGGATTTCCTGACCCGTATCCGGAACGCCATCCGGGCCGGGCATTCGGCCGTGGAGATTCCGAAGTCCAAGCTCAAGGTGGGCCTCGCGGAGCTACTCAAGTCCGAGGGATACATCCGGGACTACATGCTCCTGGATGACCGCCTCCAGGGCCTGATCCGCATCGAGCTGAAATTCCTGGACGACGGTAAGCTGAGCGCAATCACCGGCATCCAACGGATGTCCCGGCCGGGGCGCCGCGTCTATGTCGGCGCCAAGGATATGCCCCGGGTCCTCGGTGGCCTCGGCGTCGCCATTGTATCCACGTCGCAGGGTCTCATGACCGACCGCGTGGCCCGCAGGGCCAACGTCGGGGGTGAGCTCCTCTGTCGGGTCTGGTAAGGAGGTGAACCGTGGGTGAAAGTCGCATAGGCAAGCAGCCCGTGCTGATCCCCAAGGGGATCACCGTGAAGGTGGCCGACGATTTGATCACCGTCACCAACGGCAAGGACACGCTCAAGCAGGCCTTCGACACCGTCAAGGTAGCTGTCGAGGCTGACAAGGTCATCGTGACCATGATGGACGATAGCCAGGCCTCCAAGGAACGTCACGGCCTGTACCGCTCCCTGATATCGAACATGGTGGAAGGCCTCTCCAAAGGTTATATGCGTCGCCTCGAAATCCACGGTATCGGCTTCAAGGTGGAGCTGAACGGAAACGAGGTGAAGCTCACAGTGGGGTTCTCCCACCCGGTGGTCTTCGCAGCGCCCCAGGGCATTGAGTTGACCGTACCGAACGCTACCACGGTCGAGGTGAGGGGCGTGGACAAACAGCTCGTAGGCGAGACAGCGGCGCGGTTGCGTCGGATTCGGCCCCCTGAGCCTTACAAGGGTAAGGGAATCCGCTACTCCACCGAGCACGTGAAAAAGAAGGTAGCGAAGGGCAAGTAGCCCAACGCAGGAGGACGCTGTGAAGCATCTCAGCAAGCATATCAACAGGAGCCTGAAGCAGCGGCTTCGCAGAAAAATGCGGACCCGGGCCAAGATGGGCGGAACACCCGAACGGCCCCGAATGGTCGTCTACCGGTCCAACCGCCATGTTTACGTTCAGGTGGTGGACGACACGCGGGGGCACACCCTGGTCTCCACCAGCACTGTCACGACGGAGGTCCGCGAGGGCCTTGAGGGCGGGCTGAAGGACCGGGCCACAAAAGTCGGCATCGAGATAGCCAAGCTTTGCAAGGAGAAGGGCATCATAAAGGTGGTCTTCGACCGCAACGGATTCATCTACCGCAAGGGCGGCCGCATTGATGCGGTCGCCGCTGGCGCCCGCAAGGGCGGCCTGGACTTCTAGGGAGACGACTCAGATGGCGATGAATAACAGGCGCGGCGGATTCGGGAAGGGACGCTTCGAAGACGAAGACGACGGCTTCACCGAGAAAGTTGTCCACATCAATCGCGTTGCAAAGGTCGTCAAGGGCGGCCGGCGTTTCAGCTTTGCTGCGCTGGTCGTGCGGGGGGACACCCAGGGCAAGGTGGGCGTAGGCTTGGGCAAGGCTCGGGAGGTTCCCGAGGCGATCCGCAAGGCCGCACAGAAGGCCGACGCGAACCTCACGACTATCACGATCAAGGACGGCACCATCCCCCATGAGCTCATGGCACGCTACGGCGCGGCCCGTGTGATGCTCAAGCCGGCGGGTCCCGGTACCGGGATTATCGCGGGCGGCGCGGTCAGGGCCATCATGGAATGCGTGGGGATCGAAAACATCCTCACCAAGGTCGTCGGGACGACCAACCCCTACAACGTGGTGCGAGCGGTTATGAAGGGTCTGTCCGAGTTGCTCTCCCCCGAAGAGGTAGCGCGGCGGCGGGGCAAGTCGGTCGAGGAGATCTTCTAGCCCGACGGGAGGGACTGGTCATGAAGAAGCTGAAGATTACTTACGTGAAGAGCACGATGCGGGGAACCCGGGTTCAGCGGGAGACCGTCCGATCTCTGGGCTTCCACAAGTTGCACCAGACCCGGATCGTGGAGGATTCCTCCATGTTCCGCGGCATGATCGCACGGGTACATCACCTGGTGAAGGTCGAGGAGGTGGAGGCATGAACGAGCTATCTAACCTGCAGCCCCCCGCTGGCTCAGTAAAAAAGAAGAGGCGCGTCGGCCGCGGCGAGGGCTCCGGCCTCGGCAAGCAGTCCGGTACCGGTCACAAGGGCCAGCGTTCCCGCTCGGGCAACGACATCCGCTCGACCTTCGAGGGCGGCCAGATGCCCCTGAGCCGGCGTCTGCCGAAGCGCGGCTTCAAGAATATCTTCGCTGGCGTGGTCGCTATCATCAACGTCGAGCAGCTCAACCGCTTTGACGACGGCACGGTCGTGGACCGGGCCCTTCTACAGCAGACGGGTCTGCTCAAGGGGCGCCCGGACACGGTCAAGTGCCTGGGCCGCGGCGAACTTTCCCGGCAGCTCACCGTCCGCCTGGACGCGTTCTCAAAATCAGCGAGCGATAAAATCGCAGCGAAGGCCGGCACAGCGGAGGTGATCAGTGGCCGGTAGCATCGGCAACATCGGCCGGGTGCCTGAGCTCCGCAACCGGCTGCTTTTCACCCTGGGCATGCTCGCGATTTTCCGCGCGGGTGTATACATCACCGTCCCCGGGGTAGATGCCGGTGTTATGGCCCAATACATGCGCTCGGGTCAGAGCGGCTTCCTGGGCCTGTTCAACATGTTCTCCGGCGGCGCCATGGCCAACCTGTCGATCTTCGCGCTCGGCATCATGCCCTACATCAGCGCCAGCATCATCCTGCAGCTCCTTGGCGTGGTGATCCCCGCTCTGGAGCGTCTCCAGAAGGAGGGGGACGCGGGCCGCAAGAAGATCAACCAGTACACACGCTACGGCACCGTTGGCCTCGCCATGATCCAGGGCCTGGGGATCTCCTTCTGGCTCGAGAGCCTCTCCGCTGGTGCGGCCAAGGACGTGGTCGTCTTCTCGGGGTGGGGCTTCAAGGGTTTGGCCGTCCTCTCCATGACCACGGGGACCTGCTTCCTCATGTGGCTCGGTGAACAGATCACCGAACGTGGAATCGGCAACGGAATCTCCCTGATCATCTTCGCAGGTATCGTGGCCTCCCTGCCGGATGCGGTGGTACAGACAGTTCGCCAGACGACATGGTACGGCGGCAACCTCCAGCCCGTCACCTTGCTGATCATTCTGGTGGTCGCTACCTTTATCATCGGCGTCATCGTCTTCTTCGAGCGTGGCCAGCGCCGTATCCCGGTACAATACGCCAAGCGGGTCGTAGGCCGAAAGGTCTATGGCGGTCAGAGCACCCACCTGCCCCTCAAAGTCAACACCGCTGGGGTAATCCCACCGATCTTCGCATCGTCGATCCTCATGTTCCCGTCCACCCTGACCAACCTGTTCCCCACGGCCAACTGGGCCTTGTGGCTACAAAACCAACTCGTCCCAGGCGCGATGCTGTACAACGTCCTCTACGTGGCGTTCATCATTTTCTTCTGCTTCTTCTACACCGCTGTGACATTCAACCCGGTGGACGTGGCAGACAACCTAAAAAAGTATGGCGGCTTCATCCCGGGCATCCGCGCCGGTAAACGCACCGCGGACTACATCGATCGGGTGCTGACCCGCATCACCGTGGGTGGCTCGATATATATCGCTGCCGTCTGCGTCATGCCGACATACTTACAGCGCGGCTTCGAGGTAAGCTTCTACTTCGGCGGTACCTCCCTCCTTATCGTGGTGGGCGTTGCCATGGATACGGTTCAGCAGATCGAATCACATCTGATCACCCGCAACTACGAGGGCTTTGCCGGATCTCGCGGGCCTCGGATGCGTGGAAGGAGCAGCCGCTCATGAAGTTGATTCTTCTCGGCGCGCCGGGTGCTGGCAAGGGCACCCAGGCAAAGCGGATCGAGGTCGATTACGGCTGGCCCCAGGTCTCCACCGGAGACATCCTCCGCGCGGCCCGCAAAGCCGGGACCCCTCTGGGAAAAGAGGCGGCCGGGTACATGGACCTGGGCGGCCTGGTACCCGATGACCTCGTGGTAGCGCTGGTGAAGGAGCGCCTTCAGGACGACGACTTGAAGGGCGGTTTCGTCCTCGACGGCTTCCCAAGGACCGTGGGACAGGCCGAAGCCCTCGCCAGCCTGGACGTAGAGATCGATATGGCCCTGGACATTGAGGTGGACGACGAGGAGCTCGTCAAACGGCTCACGGGGCGGCTTACCTGCTCCAAGTGCGGAGCCATGTTCCACAAACTCTTCCTGCTACCGAAGCAGGAGGGAATCTGCGACAAATGCGGCGGCGCGTTAATTCAGCGGGCCGATGACAACCATGAGACCGTCCGGAATCGTCTGGCGGTCTACAAAGAGCAGACAGCGCCCCTGATCCGATTCTACGAGGAGCAGGGAAAGCTCTCCAAAATAGACGGCACCGGCGGGACTCCGGACGGGGTCTACGCAAAAGTGCGTGAGTTGTTGGGCTGAGGCAAAAGATGGCGAAGGAAGAAGGCATCGAAGTCGAAGGGACCGTGATCGAGCCCCTCCCGAACGCTATGTTTCGGGTCGAGCTTGAGAACGGGCACCGGGTCCTCGCACATGTGGCCGGGAAAATGCGGATGCACTTCATCCGGATCCTTCCAGGGGACAAAGTGAAGGTCGAATTGAGCCCTTATGATTTGACTCGGGGGAGGATCACCTACCGCGGTAGCGGTCCCCGGTCAGGAAGGCGATAGGTGGAACAATGAAGGTACGGGCGTCGGTAAAAAAAATCTGTGACAAGTGCCGCATCATTCGGCGGCGAGGCATCGTCCGCGTTATCTGCGAGAACCCGCGGCATAAGCAGCGGCAGGGATAGAGGGGAAGAGCATGGCACGCATTGCTGGTGTCGATCTACCGAGGAACAAGCGCATCGATATCGCCCTGACCGCGATCTTCGGGATCGGCCGGAAGACGGCCCCGAAGATCTGCACGACGGCGCGGGTCGATCCGGGCATGAACGCGGACGAGCTCACCGATCAGGAGGTGGCAAGGCTGCGTGAGGTCATCGACAACGACTACAATGTGGAGGGTGATCGCCGTCGCGAGATCAGCCTGCACATCAAGCGGCTGATGGACCTGAAGACCTACCGGGGGCTACGCCACCGGCGGGGTCTGCCGGCCCGAGGCCAGCGGACCCACACCAACGCACGGACCCGGAAGGGCCCGCGGCGCACCGCCATAAAGAAAAAGTAGGCGGCGGCCAGGCCAACCGGAGGAGACGAGTCGATGGCGAAACAGAGTAAAAAGAAGGTGCGAAAGAACGTGCAGTCGGGCATCGCCCACATCCAAGCCACGTTCAACAACACCGTTGTGACCATCACCGACGTCAGCGGGAATACCATTTCCTGGTCCAGTCCGGGGGTGAAGGGCTACAAGGGCTCGAAGAAGTCCACCCCCTTCGCTGCCTCTCTGGCGGCCGAGGACGCGGCGATGAAAGCGCGGGATCATGGGATGCGGACAGTGGCCGTCTATGTACGCGGTCCGGGGTCCGGCCGTGAGGCGGCGATCCGGGGGCTCTCCAATGCGGGCCTCAAGATCTCGCTAATACGGGACATCACCCCGATTCCGCATAATGGCTGCCGCCCGCGGAAGCGGCGCCGCGTGTAGGGCTGACAACGGAACCCCGAAGAAGACGATAGGAGGAAACCCTTGGCCAGATATACATCGGCACAGTGCCGTCTTTGTCGGCGCGAAGGCATGAAGCTGTTCCTGAAAGGCGAGCGCTGCCTGACAAGTAAATGCTCTCTGGAGCGCCGGGCCTACCCCCCGGGTCAGCACGGTCAGGGGCGCATCAAGCGCTCCGACTATGGCCTCCAGCTCCGAGAGAAGCAGAAGGTCCGCCGGATGTACGGCGTTCTTGAGAAGCAGTTCCGGCTCTATTACCAGCGTGCCGCCCGCATGAAGGGTGTCACCGGTGAAAACCTGTTGCAGCTTCTCGAACGTCGGCTAGACAACACGGTGTACCGCCTGGGCTTTGCCAACAGCCGCAAAGACGCGCGTCAACTCGTGAGCCACGGTCACTTGGTGATCAACGGCCGGCGGGTAGACATCCCCTCGATTCAGATCAAGGAAGGGGACGTCATCGAGGTGCGCGAGCGCTCAAGGAAACTGGCGCGCATTGAGGGCGCCCTTGAACTCAAGGCAGCGGGCGAGGTGCCGGGGTGGCTGGAGTTGGATCGTGACGGCATGAAAGCGACCGTCAAGGCGCTGCCGATGCGCGACGACATCCAGATCCCGGTCCAGGAGTCCCTCATCGTCGAGCTCTACTCGAAGTAGCCGAAGAGATTCGGAAGGGGTCAGTCATGTACAGACACTGGGTATTGCTCAAGCGGCCGAAGGAACTGGAGACCGACAGGGTCAGCCCCGAGGCTGATTTCGGTCAATTCGCCTGCGCACCCCTGGAGCGGGGCTTCGGTCTCACCCTTGGGAACGCACTTCGGCGGGTTCTTATCTCCTCGATCCGGGGGGCAGCTATCACCTCTGCCCGCTTTGAGGGTGCGGAACATGAGTTCTCCGCTCTCCCCGACGTGGCCGAGGACATCTCCGAGATCATCCTGAACCTCAAGGACATCCGCCTACGGATGCCTGAGGGCGCCAATCCCGACGGAATCGTTCGCACCCTTTCCATCGACGCGAAGGGGCCCTGCATTGTCACCGCGGGCGACCTGAAGCACGACGGTCAGGTCGAAATCCTGAATCCGGGGCTCTTCCTCGCCCAGGTAAACAATGATGGTCACCTCAAGGCAGAGATGACCGCTGCCATGGGATTGGGATATGTGCCAGCGTCGATCCAAAAAGATCGGGAAGACGCGCTCGGCACCATTGCCATCGACGCGGTCTACTCGCCGGTACGCCGGGTCAACTTCAAAGTGACCAACGCCCGGGTCGAGCAGATGACCGATCTCGACAAACTCACCATGGAGATCTGGACCGACGGCTCGATCCACCCCCGGGAGGCTCTGGGGCTGGCGGCCAAGATTCTCAAGGAGCAGGTCCAGGTCTTCATCGGGTTTGACGAATCCGTGCCCGACATGGCGGACTTCGGCCAAAAAGTCGACGACCCCATCAACCCCAACCTCTTCCGGCCCGTGGAGGAGTTGGAGTTGTCAGTACGTAGCGCCAACTGCTTGAAGAACGCAAACATCCGCTTCATCGGAGAGTTGGTCCAGAAGAGCGAGCAGGAAATGCTCAAAACCAAGAACTTCGGACGGAAGTCGCTAAAGGAAATCAAGGAGGTCCTCGGTCAGATGGGCCTCTCCCTCGGCCTCGAGGTCAAGGGCTTCGATCCGGACAATATTCCGAAGCACATCAAAGACGAACTGTAGGGCCAGGAGAAACCGATGCGGCACCGAAAATTCGGCAAGAGATTGAACATGGGCGTTGCGCACCGCAAGGCCATGATCCGGAATATGCTCACAGCGCTCATCGAGCACGAGGAGATCCAGACTACGGACACCCGCTGCAAGATGCTCAAGCGCGAGTTCGACCGCCTGGTGACCCTGGGCAAGAAAGGTACGGTCCACGCCCGTCGTCTCGCTGCGACCAAGGTGTTCGGGCGTGAAGCAGTGCTTAAGCTCTTTGATGAGCTGGCGCCACGCTACGACGGCCGCCCCGGGGGTTACAGCCGGATCTACAAGCTTGGGCCGCGCAGAGGCGACGGCGCGCCCGTGAGCCTGATCCGCCTGATCCCCGATGACGAGGCCATACCGGAGCGCACCAGCAAGAAGGCTGCCGCGCCCGAGGCCGACGTCGCCCCCGCGGTCGAAGCGGATCCCAGCCGGGAGCCTGCGACCGAGGATCCCGCGGATCCCAGCCGGGAGCCTGCGACCGTGGACTCCGACACCGAGTAACCTCCCCCCGCCTTTCCCCTATTTCACCGCCCACTTGGCGCAGCGAAACCCGATTCCGTAGTTGGAGTACTCCGGCTTCAGGCCGTCACGGTTGGATGTGCGCAGGAAGTTCTCGATGGTATAGGCCCGCTCGCCGCCGCGGAGGCAATGGAGTTTATCCTTGTCGCCCCCGGGATTGACGGGGTTACGCTCGGGCGAAACAGCGTAGAAGCCCGGCGCCTGGGGATCCTCCACCCACTCCATGACGTTGCCTGCCATGTCGCAGAGACCATAGGGGCTGCGCCCTTCGGGCTTGGAGCAGACCGGCAGGGTCCCGCCTGTGCCGCAACCCGTCCCGCCCTCCCCCATCACGCAGACCTCGCAGGTCGGGGGCTCGTTACCCCAGGGCCAGATCCTCCCGTCCAGGCCCCGAGCCGCCTTCTCCCACTGGGCCTCTGTGGGGAGCTGCTTGCCCGCCCAGGCGCAGTATGCCTTGGCCTGGAACAGTCGGTGCAGTTGGCCGGGTGGTCGTCGTGGCCCTTGACCTCCCAGTTGCAGTTTTCGCCGGGCTCAGGCTGCGCACACGCGCCCGCGTCCACGCAGGCACGGTACTTATCCACGGTGACCTCGCTTACGTCCATGTAGTAGGAGTCCAACCAGACACGGTGGTAGGGCTTCTCGTCCTCATCACAGCCATCGTCCACGGCCTCGTTGCAGCCCATCATGAACTCGCCAGCGGGCACGAAGGCCATCTCTCCTGGCTTTCGCCCGCCCAGGATCGTCACGTCGAGGGTGGTAACGCCCTCCGCCTCCAGCGACAGGGGCCCTAACCAGTTAACCCCCCGGGGATCCCTTACATCGAGGTGCGACGCACAACCGTCAACCGCCAGCCGCCCCGGCGCCCGCCCCACCGGCTCTCCGTCCACCAGGATCCGGGCTTTGACGGAGCGACCGTTCTCATCGAGAACACGGATCTTCAAAACTCGCTTCAGCCTCTTAAGCCCCAGCCGCCTCGTCACACGCTTCCCCCGACGGATCTGGACGTTCTTTACGGCGGGACGGAAGCACGGGGCCTTCACCTCTATCCGACGGGCCCCGGCCTCCACCCGACGCTCGATCACGGGGCTAAGGCCCAACTCCTCGCCGTCCAGGGTCACTGGGAAGCCCGGAGGCTTGGTCTCTACGGTCAGCCAGCCGAAGTTCGGCGTCAAAGTCCACCGAATCTCCTGGCCGTCACGGAGGTCCAGCATCTCCTCCCGTGCGACGTAGCCGTTCAGTTCCATCCGGACCTGGTGCCGGCCAAACGGCAGCAGCCGGGTACACCCCCCCTCCATGCCGTCGCAGAGAAGGCGACCATTCACAAGAAGCTGCGCGCTCTCTGGATCAGATTCGAAGTACACGAGAACAAGGTCCTCGAGTTGTCCCCCAGCGTGAACAGGAATCAAGAGCATCATCGCGGTCAGCATCAGCAGGGCAGAGCGTGGCATTGACATGGAAACCTCCAACCGGAATGTTGCCACCTCCCGAATCATCCGGCAAGCAACGCTTGAGATCCCCGGACCTACCCCCCACAATGCCTCCATGGAAGCTACGTACCAAAGTCGGATAGCGGCCCACGCGGCCATGCGTGATCACCTTGAACGGCGCTCCCGTCTGCTCTCCTACGCGCGACTCGCCACCTTTACAGCGTTCCTCGCTACCCTGGTCTGGGGGCTATGGATCATCGACGAGCCGCGTCCCGGTTTCCTGGGCGCAGCCGGGGGACTCCTCCTGGGCTTCATCCTGCTGGTCCTCATCCACGCGCGGATCCATCGAAGTCTCGAGCGCCACTCCCTCCTGCACCGGATCAACCTGGAGGGCCTCGCGCGTGGCGAACACAACTGGGACGGGATTCCCCTGCGGGACGCGCCCGTGGAGGTCTTGCCCAACCTCGCGGACGATCTGGACATCTTCGGGCGGGCCTCCCTCTTCCATCTGTTGATGCCCGCAGCCACCCATTGGGGCCGCCACGCGGCGGCCCGTTGGCTCCTGGAGGGCGCGCACCCGGATGTAATCCGGGAGCGACAGAACGCGGTCAGAGAGTTGGCCCCGCTCCTGGACCTGCGCCAGGAGTTGGCCCTCGAGGCCTACCAACTCCGCAGCCGCACCGAGACCTGCCTGGAGTTCCTGGCTTGGTGCGAGGACCGACCGATCCTCCTCCATCGCGGATGGCTCCGCTACGCTGCCTGGATTCTCCCCGCGCTCCTCCTGAGCCTGGGCATACTCCAGGGGACCGGAGTCCTTGCCGGACCCTTCTGGCTCCTGCCCCTTACCGTCAATCTGGTTCTGAGCTTCATCTACGGCGGCAGAATCTATAGGGTCTTCAGTCGGGTCTCGGCCCGGGAGGGAGACTTCCGACGCTACGCTGCTCTGATCCGGACGGCCATATCGCAGCGATTCAAGGCCCCCCTGCTCGACGCGTTGCGGAACTGTCTCACTGCACAGGAGGGAATCGCCAGCCGCCAGATGGAACGCCTCGACGAGCTGACCTCTCTCTCAGACGTCCGCCTCTCGCCTATGCTCCACCTGCCCCTCCAGCTCCTGACCCTCTGGGACTTCCATGTCCTCCGGGGCATGGAGCGCTGGCAGGCAGGTTCCGGGCGCCACGCGCGGCGCTGGCTGGAGGCCCTCGGGGACATGGAGGCCCTGGCCGCGCTCGCTGGCCTGCGCCATGACAACCCCGACTGGGTCCTCCCCGAAGTGGGCGTGGAAGGGGCGAATCAATTCCAGGCCGAGGCCCTGGCCCATCCCCTCGTCCCACGGGCCACCCGGGTAGCCAACGACGTGACCCTCGGCCCCGACGGGACATTCCTGCTGGTGACGGGCTCCAACATGTCCGGAAAGAGCACGCTGCTGCGCTGCGTCGGTTTGGCCGCTGTCCTGGCCCAGGCGGGGGGGCCAGTCTGCGCGCGCAGCCTGCGGATGCCCGCTGTGCGCCTCGCCACCAGCATCCACGTCCGGGATTCCCTGGAGGCAGGGGTCTCCTTCTTTATGGCCGAACTCAGGCGCCTCAAGGAGGTGGTGGACCTCTCCAACGTGGACGATCCCAGGCCGCTGCTCTATCTTCTGGATGAAATCCTGCGGGGGACCAACGCGCAGGAACGGGAGATTGCGGTTCGTCGGGTCCTGGCCCACCTGCTGAAGCGTGGCGCTATCGGCGCAGTCACCACCCACGACCTGGCCCTGGCCGAACTCGAGGGCCTTGAAGAGGCGTGCCGGCCGATTCACTTTACCGAGTCCTTCGAGCGCACCGCAGAGGGCCCCGGCATGAGCTTCGACTACCGCGTCCGTGACGGGGTCGCCACGTCGAAAAACGCGCTGAAGCTCTTGGAAATCGTCGGGATCGATTTGAAGAGCTAAGCGTCCGCCGCAAAATAAACAGATCGCACCGAGGGCGCTGATGTGCTGCTCTCG
>CAYOTU010000063.1:0-12608 GCA_964406905.1 uncultured Myxococcales bacterium
TAGGCGATTGCGTCATCGGTCTCCCACTCGAGGTGCTCCGGTCGCAGGGAATTTTTGATACACTGGTCATAGACCTCTGCCGCCTTCTCCTTGTCACCGTTGGCCGCGTAGCCCGCGGCCAGCTCCAGGAGCAGCTCCGCGTCTTTGGGGGCCAGCTCGTACCCCTTCTTGAGTATCTCCAGGGCCCTCACCTTGTCACCGCCGAGGAACCCAGGAATTCCCCGCAGCATGGATCCCAGGGCCATGTAGCCCTCAAAGCGCCCAGGTTCGTCCTTGACCATCTTGTCTACGAAGTCACGCACGACCTTGGCCTGCTTGAGCGCTGCCTGGATGCCCTCGGACTCCCGCTGCTTCAACGAGGTCCGAGCCCACCAATAGCGGCCATCGTAGTCGGTCTTGTCCTGCTTGAGAATCCGCTTGGAGCACTCAACGCCCCAGGTCGCTACCTTCTCCTTCTCCTTGCCCTTAAGGCGATGTGCACAGAAGTAGGCCGTCCGCGCACAGAAGATCTGCAACTCCTTATCCCTGGGGTGGGCCTTGGCCAGATCAGCGAAGGCATTCGCCGCCTCCTGGTGCTTCTTCACGTCCGCTCGCTGCTTGTAGATCTCCAGCGCCTTGTTGAAGCCCTCGCCCCGATCTCCCGCCACCGTCGGGGTAGTCCACACCACCAATAACAAAGCCACCGCAATCATCGAAGTCATCAGCCGCATGTGGACCTCCTTGGTTCGACGTAAAGAAGGTATCGGATCCCCTGACGGAACGCAACCGGCGGGGATCTGTCTCATTGACAGAAGGCTCGGCGTTGGCGCGCTGGCGGAGGCCCGGTACATGTCCCCGGTTGACGCCCCTGAAATCCTCGTCCTGGACACCCGGATCCGGGAACTGACGAGGGGAGCTACGGGAGAATCAGGAGCTGGCCCTTGAGGTAGGCCGAGTTCAACTCGTTGAAGCCGATAGGCTCGGAGAGCAGGTCCATGGAGAAAACAAAGCCGTTGCCCGACCCGGGTCCGGCCTGCATGAGGTTCAGCCCCGCTGTGTCAATATGCGCACCTTTGCAGCCCGCGGGGCTCTCCACGAACGCTGCCTCCTTCTCGCTGCCGAAGAGACCGTAGGGTGGAGCTCCGTAGGCCACCAGGCCCACGGAGTGGCCTATCTCGTGGACTGTGAGCGCGGCCAGGCCGAAGCCCATGACGTCCACCATGAAGTCCCAGGTCTTGCGGCGCTGAAGAGCAGCGGACGAAAGATCCGCGTCGGGCACCGCAGAGTCGATCACGAGGTGGTCCTCTGGACCCGCACCGAGGGAAATCCCTCCCAGGGTGGGCATGATGGAACCGAACATGACAGCGGCAAGGTCCGCAAGGGACGGGTCGTCTGCCATGGCCTCGATAATGAAGCGGACCAGGGACGTGGTCAGACAACCATAGCCGGCCTTTGCGTTGTTCTCGTTCCCATCGTTTCGGGGGTCCATTGACTCGGAGAGGCCCAGCAGGGACTGGGAAAGGTCGCCGCCGCCAAAGCCGATCATGGAGAAATTGCGGGTGACCTCCGTCCCATCGAGAGTCTGATACTCAAAATTCGCAGGGTCGGGCGCGCCTGCTTCTCCCTCGATCAAAAACAGGATATCCGTGCAATGTGTCCCGCAGGTTCCATCCGGTTCCTTGAAATAGAACTTGTATGCTTCCGAACGTACTGCCTCCAGGATCGCCCGAACCACGCACTCGTTGCCGCCCTGTGCCCAGCCGCAGTCCATCGCTGTCCACTCCGGCGTGGCCTCCGCCGCCGCCGTGCCGAGGCCAGCCAGCCAGAGATCCTCCAGGAAATCCCAGGCACCGTTCGGCTCCGGATCGGACCAGACCGTGACCCCATCCTCGTTGTCGGCCAGTCCGATTGTTCGGCTATCCCGCCGCCAGACAAACACCCAGGGGTCCGGGGGCTGGAAAGGGTGCAGCGCGGGGGTCATCTCCACCAGGTCCACCTGGAGACAAACGTCAGTCGACGGCTTTCCGCACGCGTCAGTGACCCGGACACAGAGCCCAGCGCCCGGTGTCGGCAGCGCCAGGTCCTCGGGGACATCCCAGGACCAGGCCCCCTCGCCGTCGAACACGAAATGAACCTCGAAACCCTCGATGGGGAGGGCTTCGTCCGTCGCCAGAAATGCTTCCAGCGCGTCCTCGTCGCAGCCGCAGGGACAGTCAGCGGTCACCTCCCAGGTAAAACCCCAGGTCGGCAAGGCCAGGTGGAACGCGTGCTCCTGGAGGTCATTGCCCAGGTAGGGCTGGCTCCCGTTCATCGTCTCGGGGATCCCGTTTACCGTCACGGCAGCGATGGGGGCCGCGCAGTCGCACGAAGGCAGCTCCGGTTCGAGTTCGGGCGGCAGGTCCGGCGCTACGTCAGCCAGGAGGTCAGACAGATCCTCGACGAGGTCGGCTGGAAGGTCAGGGAGAGTGTCTGGTCCTGAGTCCGGGCTCGTGTCCGGCCAGGTATCCGGCGACGCGTCCCAGCTCACCCGGCTGTCCTCCCCGGGGCCCGTGTCAGGGGACAGGCCATCCCCGCCCCCTCCGCAGGCAGCCGAGAAGATCACAGCGAACACCAGCATCCCGCTCTTGCACGACATGACCACGCCCTCCTGCATCATCGCCATGCACAATACCACAGCGATTCACTAATTTCTGGTGCAGGGAATCGCATTCGCGTCCCGTCCTTGTCAGAGCCGTGACCGTGAGGGAGCGGCCGTCGATGTCGTTCCGGTTGACACGACCTCGCATCAAAGAATAATCAACAGGTAAAGAACGTGAAGGAGAAGCACATGGCGAGTCCGAAGGGCATCACGCGGCTGTTCGTAAAGGGAGACGTAAACGGATTCTGGGCCCTCTTTGCAGACAACCTAGCGAACATGATCATCGTCTCGGGGGTCTGCACCTTTGTGCTCAAGATCCCCGGCGAGGTCGTGTTCGGACGGATCCTCCCCGCACTCGGGGTGGCGCTGGTCCTGGGGCTGGGCTTCTACGCATGGCTCGCCCGCCGCCTGGCCGCGCAGGAGGGCCGGGACGACGTCACAGCGCTCCCCTACGGCATCTCGACGCCGATCCTCTTCGTCTACCTCTTCCTGATAATGAAGCCCGTGGCATCTCAAGGCATGGAGGCCGGCCTCTCCGAAGGCGAGGCGGGATTGCTGGCCTGGCGGGTCGGCATGGCAGCGGCCTTTATGGGCGGGGTCCTTGAGGCGTCGGGCGCGGTAGTCGGCCCCTGGCTGAAGCGCCACCTTCCCCGCGCTGGAATGCTGGGCACCCTGGCCGGCATCGCCCTCGTCTGGATCGCCACGGTGCCCCTGGCGGAGATCTTTGAGAACCCGCTGGTGGGCTTCGCGTCCATGGCCGTGATCCTCGCTGGCTTGGTGGCCCTCTACAGGCTCCCTCTGGGAATCCCTGCTGGCCTCGCAGCCATCGCGCTCGGCACCCTGATAGGCTTCGCCACGGGCCACTCGTCCTTCACCACCGAGGGTGTCGGCGTCTACGTCCCACTGCCGGTCATCGGGGACCTATGGATTGGCTTGCAAGCCCTCTTCTCAAACCCCTGGATCCTCGCGATCGTGATCCCCGCGGAGGTCTACAACTTCATCGAGACCATGAACAACGTCGAGTCGGCCGAGGCCGCAGGAGACCGCTACCCCGTTGGCGTCTGCCAGGTGGCTGACGGCGTGGGGACCATGGTCGGCGCGCTCTTCGGCTCCGCGTTCCCCACCACGGTCTACATCGGCCATCCGGGCTACAAGCGCCTGGGCTCCCGCACCGGCTACGGCCTCGCAGTCGGACTGGTGTTCTTCCTGGGCGCATTCTTCGGGCTCATGGCCTTCCTCCACAACCTGGTCCCCATGGCCGCGGTGGCGCCGATGCTGGTCTTCATCGGCATTGTGATCACTGGCCAGGCCTTCACAGCGTCGCCGCCCAAACACGCGCTCGCTGTGGCCATGGCTATGCTGCCCCACGTCTCCAACCTCCTCATGTCGAAGTGGATGTCCCTCAGCGCGGTGCTCAAGGGAAGCGGCGGGGCCATCTTCGATTCGACAGTGGTCTCGGCCATGGCCATGGAGGGCAGCCACGTGATGGGGCACGCGGCCCTATCCAGCGGCGCGATCATCATCGGCCTGCTCTGGGGCACGATCACCGCCTTCCTCCTGGACCACAAGCCTGTTCACGCGGCCCTGACGGCCGTCGTCGCGGCGGTCCTCACTGCGGTCGGCGTGATCCACACCCCGACCCTGGGCCTGTCCCTCACCCCAATCGTCTGGGGCTATGTAATCGTGGCCGCGGTCTGCGTCATGCTTCTCTGGTCGAGTTATAGGGAAGAAGCAGCCTGAATTACAAAATCCACCACGAATAGTCAAAGCCGAACTCGAAGGTGGCCGCGTGGCCCTTCGCGTTAGCCGGGGGCATGCCCAGGCTGGTCTGCACGTCCACCAGGTCGAACCAGTTCCGCAGCATGGCAAAGCCGAAACGGTGTTTCTCCAGCGGCTGCCACCGTACCCCGAAAGAGATCCCGAACTGGTCCCGGCCGGGGTTGTCCAGGCTGTAGGTCTCGTCGGGAATGGGAGTCTCGTCCATCTGGAAACCCATCATGAGTTCCAGCGAGGGGATCACCCGGTACATCATACCAACGCACCAGTTGGACGAGTTGAAGTAGTTCTTGGGGTCCCGGAATTCGTCCATCCCCATGATGGAATTGGCCAACTTCGTCCGCTGCTCCTGGAAGACCTGGTAGTGGAAGTAGCGGTAGTCCGCTGCTATCTGGAAGTCCTCGACAAACTCCCAGTTGATCCCGACCTTCAGGGTGAACGGGATCACGAAGTTGGTCCGGTGCCGGCTCGACTCCTGCTCGCCGTTCGTGTAGCGGAGCTTTGCGGTGCCCTTGATTGTGGCTCTCGCCCCAGCGACGAAGGACGCGCCGATCTTCAGCGTCTCCAGGGGTTCCAGAAGGAGACCAATGTCCCAGGAGCCGGTCCACGCCTGGCCGCTCAGCTTGAGCTTCGCGTCATAGGGTGCCAGCTCAGCGGCGGGTGCGAAGCGCTTGTCCGGATCCTGGAGCACCAGGGGGTTCATGAAGCGCTCCGCTATCAGAAGCATGTGCACCAGGTTAGCGTTGGCGCCTACGGACAAATGCTTCGTGAACCGGTACGCCAGGGACGCTGTCGCCCGGCTGCTGAGGAAGAGGACCTGCGTAGCGTGGTAGCGGGTGGGCTCGTCCTCGGGCATGGCCGCACCGTACATGTTGGGCGCGTAGACAGCGAAACCCCCGCGCAGGCGCTCGGTGCCGAAATCTGTGACCACCCCGAGGAAGGGGATAAACCCCACGTTCCACGTCGGCCCCATCTCCCGCCCGCTGGTGGGGTGAAGGACACCCTGGCTGTCGTACATCCGCATACCCATGTCGACGAAAAACCAGGACTGCGAATGATAAAACGAGGTCCCCCGGGACAGGACCAGGCCCGCAGGGTTGTGAAAAATAGCGGTCGCGTCGTCGGGGTTGGCGACGACAGCGAGCATCGCCATTCGCTTCGCACCGATGTCCTCGTTATGGAATCCGCCGGCCCGACCCAGGACAGGGGCCAGCAGGAACACGACGACGAGCAGGACTCGAAAGCGCTTCATCATTCGTCCTTCAGTACGACGGACTCGAGGTAACTCTTCCCTTTGATCTCGACGGGCTCCTTCCCCTCGATGGTGATCTTCGCCTCGGTCCTGCCCAGCATCCGGTAGACTATCGGGTTACCCGCTACCATCTTCACAATCCCGGCCTGAGCACCGCTCATACGCTCGACCATCGCGTCCCGATCGTGGACGGTCTTCCCCGTGGCTGTCCCGGCGATCTCAATCCCGTCCCTTTTGTACTGGAACTCGAACTGCTTGGGGTAGTTGTGGCCCTTGGGATCCTTGACCATCACTCCCGGGGTCAGAGTCAGTTCCGGACTGTGTACCAGGACCTTGTCCCGGTCCGTGAGTATGATCCGGTGGTGCATGTTCCCTCCGTGCTCCTTCGGGGTCAGGAAGTCGATAAAAACCAGGGTCCAGTCCTTGTCGAAGAAGCGGTTCACGAACCAACGGGATGCGTACTTATGGCCCATGAAGCTCTGGCGCAGGTGGTCCACGTAGCCGTCGCCAACGAAAGGTACCTTCGTCCCGCCGAGGACCATGGTGCCCTTCACCGTCACCCGGGGGGCATGGATGAAGACCTGGACCCACTCTTTCTTGTCCGCTCCCCAGAAGGCCTTACCGTCATGGAACTTGACGCCCTTGGTCCAGGAGGTCAACTCAAGATCGAGTTCGAAGCCGTCCTCATTGATCTTCAAGAAGATCTTCTTCCCCTTCTGGCGGATCGAGTTGGGCCCGATGGTGATGGTCATCGTCTTCTTGTCCGCCGAGAAATCCTTGGGCTTGTACTCGTAAGCCAGATGTCTGGCCTGCTGGTCAGGGAGGGTCAAAGAGACGCTGACGCCAGCGCTGCCCTGGAAGACGCCGATGTTGGTCCGCAGGAAGTTTACATAGATCACATGCCCCCGATCGGAGAGCAGCATGGTCATCCAGTTCTCGGTGTAGGACTTGGCCCCGCAATCATTGGGGAGCCAGTCGGCCTCCGTGACCGTGTTGGCCAGAGGCCCCTCCCCCGATAGCGTCATCTCCTTCGCTGCTGCCGTGCCGACGAGGCCGAGGACGAGGGTCAAGATAAGGAGCCAGAAAACGACTTGCTGATTCATGGACGACCTCCTCCTCTGCTATCGACGGCTCACAGGGTCATAATGATCAGGCCAGAGCTTCCCGGGGCGGAGTCCAGATGGTCCTCAAAGGGATCCGTCTGGCCATTGCCGCCCCACCCTGTGGTCCCCTGGTAGCCGGAGACGCCAGTTCCCCCAGGCGTGCTGCCGACGCCGCCTTCGCTGTTCACCGCGCTGACCCCCACGCCGACCCAGGAGGATCCGCCCCCGCCGCCGCCGCCGTTGTACGTGTACTTCGCCGCGCCGCCGCCACCGCCGAAGAGACCTGCGCCCCCGCCGCCGCCGGAGCCGTTGCCGCCCCCGTTGTTACCGCCATTATGGTAGGAAGCTGCGTATCCCTCGGCGCAATTCCCCTTGGTGTTCAGCCCACCGGTGTGCGCGCTGCCCGGGAACCCATTGATTACGCAACCGCTATAAGCTGTTGGGTCGTATGATGTGCCTCCGGCACCGCCGGCCCCCTGGTAGCCGCCTTGGCCCCCCGCGATCAACGCGCCATAGGTGTTGTCCGCAACACCAGCCTCACCGACGCCGCCCACAGGGCCGCCGCCGCCGCCCTGGCCAGTGTCGGGTGACGTGGTCTTGTGACAGCCGGAGCAGCCGTCCGAGCCGCCGCCACCGCCCCCCGCCGCAATCATCACGGCCATGCTGTTCTTGTAGACGTAGGTAGCGCCGCCGCCACCGTTCTCGTCCTCACCTCCGCACGCGACCCGCAGCTCGATCTCGTCTCCGGGCTGGACGGCCAGGGTGCCTATGACGAACGCGCCGCCGCCGCCGGCGCCAGGCCCGCCACCGCCGCCGCCGGCGCCCCAGAGCTTGAACTGGATCGAGGTCTTCCCCGCGGGCACCTCATTCGTCATGATGGTCTCGCAGTCGCTCAGGACCGTGGTCCCCGTAGGCAAATCGTTGGAGCAGACCTGGGTGTTGCAACTCTGCGACTGGAACGTGGAGCCGCTGCACTGAGCGCCGCCACAGGAAGGCGGCGGGTTGGTGCAGGAGCGGGTGCAGTCCTGGGTGCCGCCGCCGCAGGGCAGGGAGCAGGCGCCGCAGACCCAGTCGGTCCAGCCACCGTCCAGGAGGGTGCAGTCTTCCTTGCACATGCCGCCGTCGCAGCTCGATCCCGGCGGACAGATATCACCCTCGTCGACCTGCCCGTCGCAGTCGTCGTCCACCGCGTTGCAGACCTCCACCGCTGTCTCCACGCATGCCCCGGCCTGGCACGCGCCGGTGCAGATCCCCACACCATCGCAGGCCACGCCCTCGTTCCCCGGCGGGAAGGTACAAACGCCACCGTCCACGCAGATGTCCAGGGTGCAGAAGTTGCCGTCGTCGCAGGTCCCGCAGGAGCCGCCGCAGCCGTCGTCCCCGCAGACCTTGTCCCCGCAATCCGCCACACAGGTCTCAACGCAAACGCCGTTCTGGCATTCCATGTCCTCGCCGCAGGGCGTGCCGTTCACCTTGGGCGAATACAGGCAGCCCGAGGAGGTGTCGCAAAGGTCCTCGGTACAGAGGTTCCCGTCGTCGCAGTCGTCATCAAAGAGCACCACATGACAGCCAGTGTCCTCGTTCCAGTTGCCGTCCGCGAGGTCGATGTGGGTACAGAAGGTAAGGCCAGCGTTCACGCACCCCCCCGGGGGCATGCACCATGCGTCGGCAGCATCCTGGTCAAGGACGCAGCCGTCCTCGAGGTCGCAGGAGATCCCGGCCTTGAGACAGGGCAGCCCCGGGAGCTCCATGTCTGCGAGGCACTCATCCTTGGTTTTTCCCTCGCCTGCCTCACAGAAGCCCAGGGTCTCCTTGCCCAGGGGACCATCTGCAGTCTGATCAAGGATGCAGGCGTCACCGACTGTGCACCCGTTTCCGTCGTCGCAGGCCTCCCCGATCTGGGCCTCGGGCTGGCAGTAGCGCACCATCTTGGTCGCCGCATCGGGGTTGGCCGGATCGTCGATCCAGATGCAGGTCAGGGAAGTGCATACCTGGCAGTCCAGATCGCAGTCGTCGGGGTACGCTTCCTCGCCGCACTCCTCATCCAGGGCATGGTCCACCTTGCATTCGCCGGTCAGGCAGGACTGGCCGACACAGACCGTCCCGTCGCTCTGCCCCTCGACATCACTCCAGCACTGGCTCCCATCCTGGGCCAGGATCTCGACGCAGGCCTCCTCGCTATTCACGCAGAGGATCTCCTGGACGCAGCCCATGGGATCGAGCACGTCGTCCTGGGCCTGGCAGTCCAGGGCCAGCGCAGTAGGCGAAGCGGAAGAGTCATCGGGCGCGCCGCCGGTGCAGACGATACCTTCCCAGCAATAGCTGCTAACCACGCTCTCGCCGTCGGGCAGCGGGGTCTCAACGCAGGTCCCGGTCTTCGGATCGCACGCGGGAGCTGTGCAGGGGTTGCCGTCCTCTTCAGCGCAGGACAACTCCGTGGTCCCCAGGCACGCTCCGGACACGGAGCAGACGCCGTCCGCCATGCAACCATCGTGGCAAGGCGTGCCCTCATGGACGAATTGGTACTCGCAGCAGCCCAGGAGACAGGCCACGGACTCGGCACAGGAGGCTGGGGGACAGTCATCCGGGGTGTCGCAAACGCCGCTCATGCAGAAATGGAGGGCCGAATCCTCTCCGCCCGCGACATCTGACCCTGAGTCCACGCCGCCGGGATCGTTTGTCACCGAATTACCGCAGGCCGCGGCCATCAGCACAAGGACACCCAACACCAAGACAAATCGCATCATGACCACCTCCAGAGGTTCCGGACTGCGTTCGAGTTTCTGACAAGGCCCCCGTCATGTCAACGCCCTACACCCGGGGCGGTCGCAAAGCCAGAGCGGCTGCTACTCATGTTCACCAATCGCTTCAGTGCGGTCTGTAGGAGGCCTTTTCCAGGGCCGAAATCGGGGCACCCTACGGGAAGCCCCTCCCACAGAGACACGAAACGCATCTGACGACTTTGCGATTGCCCTGGCCCTACACCCCGCAGCGTTTGACTCCCCCCATCCATGGACTTAACTTGGCCGCGTATCTAAATGGCGGGAGACCATGCGCCAGCACGAAAACAGCACGCCCCTCACCGAGGGACCCATCATCCCTACCCTCGCGAAGATGTCCGCCCATATGCTGGTGGCAATCCTGGGGATGGTAGCGTTCGGCCTGGTGGACACCTGGTTCGTGGGGCAGCTCGGCCCGGCCGAACTGGCCGCAATGGGCTATGCCCTGCCCGTATCCATGGTGGTCATGGGCCTCTCCTTCGGCTTGGGCACCGGCGCAGCCACGGTGGTGGCCCGGGCCATGGGCCAGGGGGACCGCAACCGGGTCCAGCGGCTCACCACCGACGCGCTGAGCCTCTCCCTGGTCATCGTCGCTGCCCTGATCCTGACGGGGCTCCTGACCATGGAGCCGATCTTCCGCGCTCTGGGCGCGGGTCCCGAGGTCCTGCCCCTGGTCATTGAGTACATGCGGATCTGGTACCCGGGGATGATCTTCGTTGTGGTCCCCATGGTCGGGAACAACGCGATCCGCGCCCTCGGCGACACCAAGACCCCGGCGATCATCATGGCCGTCGCGGTAACCGTAAATTTTATCCTCGATCCCCTGCTGATCTTCGGCTTGGGCCCCTTCCCGCGAATGGAGCTGGCCGGCGCGGCCACGGCCACAGTGATCTCCCGGGCCACGACCCTGGTAGTGGCCCTATGGGCCCTGCACCGTAAGCATAAGATGCTCACGCTACGGATCCCCTCCTGGCGTCAGGGGATAGCCTCCTGGAAGGCGATCCTCTACGTGGGGCTGCCCAACGCAGCGACGAACCTGGTGCTCCCCGTGGGTGCGGGCATCATCACCCGCCTGGTCTCCGGGTACGGAGACGACGCCGTAGCAGCGTTCGGCGTGGCCAACCGCATCGACCTGTTCGCGGTGACCCCGATCATGGCCCTGGGCGCGGTCCTGGGTCCCTTCGTGGGGCAAAACTGGGGTGCGGGAGACGCTAAGCGGGTGCGGGAGGGGATCTCCAAAAGCCTCCGCTTCGCAGCCATATGGGGCGCCGTCGTAATGGTCGCACTCTCCCTCCTCGCACGCCCCGTAGCCGGCCTCTTCAACGACGACCCTCGCGTCGTGGAGTTCCTGGCCCTCTACCTCCAGCTCGTACCTCTGAGCTACGGCCTCCGGGCCATGGTCAACCTGGCCAAGACAGCGATGAACGCGCTGAACCGCCCTCTCCCCGGCTCGGCCATTACGCTGGTATACATGTTCGCATTCCTCGTGCCGCTTTCCTTGCTCGGTTCAACCTTCTTCGGTCTGGCTGGCCTCTTCGCCGCCTCCTCAGTCTCGTCACTCCTCGCAGCCCTCTGGGGCCTGGTCTGGCTCCGCAAGATCCTACGACAGGAGGCCCCAGCCTGAGCATCCCCACCCCTGTGGGAGGCCCTTTTCAGGGCCGATTCGGTTCCTGTGGGAGGGGCTTTCCAGCCCCGATTCGGTTCCTGTGGGAGGGGCTTTCCAGCCCCGAAGGCGGGGCAAGCCCCGCCCTCCCCTTGTACCCACCTTCACAGAACCGTAGACTCATCCAAGATGACCCCATCCAGGCAAGGAGGCCTCCATGCTTCGTTCATCGACTTTCCTCATCCTCTGGCTCGCGCTGTGCCTGATCCCTCTGGCCTGCGACAACGACGACGGCAGCGGCGATCCGGCCCCCGCGGATACCACCGCGGATACCACCGCGGATACCACCGCGGACACCATCGGGCCGCAGGACACAGCCACGGATACACCGACGGATCTGCCCCCCCCCGAGGACACCCTCCAAGACACGCCACCACCTCCCGAGGACACCCTTGAAGACACGCCCCCTCCGCCGGACACCACCGAGGACATCCCCTGCGACTTCACGCCGGATACCACCCAGGACATCAACCCTGACGTCCCTTGCGAGATCCCGTCCTACTCAGACGACTGCGCGGAGGTCCCATACTTCCAGTGCGGCTTCATGGCCTGGTGCGAGGACGGCGTCCTCAACGCTGACTGGCACGAGCACGTCTTCTGCGACGGCGAGGAGCAGATCATAGGCATGACCTGCGAGCACACCTGCCCCGGCGGATGTAAAGAGGGCGACATCACGGACTGGCCCTCCACGGGCGCTGACTTTGTGGCAGACTACTGCGAGAAGGCGCCGGACTGCACGATTCCCCCGCTGTATGCGTCCGTAACGCTGGTGGAGCTCCTCGCTGACCCGGTCCCCTACGACGGGAGTCCGGTGGCCTTCGAGGGGCATGTGCTGGTGGGGACCCCGATGTGCACTTTGGCGGAGTGTCCTCCCGAGGATCCCTGCTGCAACTTCTGCAACGCCAACTACGAGGTCACGGGGCCCGACAGTGCCGTCGGCCTGGTCGGCGGCGCAATCCCGCAGGTGGGCTGCTCAGGAGACAACTGCACGTTCCTGGACAACTGCAAGCCATTCCCGACGATCCCTGCCGACTACATCCTCTGGGGAACCTTGGAGTCAGCGTTCGGGCCCGTCACCCTCTACCTGGACGGATGGTGCCCTGCACAGTGAGCATGACCTGCAACGTGACCACCATCATCTCCGACCTCGGCGGGGTCCTGCTGGACTTTGACAACGGGATCTACGAGCGCAAGCTGGCCCTTGCGACGGGCCAACCCCTCCCTGTAGTCCAGGCCACCCTCAACGAAGACCTCCTGCCCAACCTGCACCTCGGCCGCCTCACCCCAGAACAGCTCCACGAGGCCCTCTGCGCCCGCCTGGGTCTGACCCTCTCCCTCCCGGAGCTGGCGACCATCTACAGCGACATCTTCACCCCGAAGGCAGACGTGGTCTCCCTCCTCCGGGATCTCCAGCCCC
>CAYOTU010000064.1:0-8689 GCA_964406905.1 uncultured Myxococcales bacterium
TCCGCTCGTCCACAAAGCTCAGAGCGAGGATACCGTTCACCCGAATCCGCACCCGGGCCCCGTCCAGTTCGAGGCCCAGGCGGTTCTCCTCCTCCCCCGTTCGGATAGCGGGGAGGCGTGTGACACAATGGATAAACTCGGGGTACTCCCCGTGGGCCCGGTCCACGCAGAAGCGGCCGGACGCGTAGATCATAGCCCGGTAGGCCTGGCCGTCCCGGTAGGCGAACTCCAGGCCCCAGCCGCCGTCGATGCCCTCATGGAGGAGCTCCCCGTTTACCTCCCAGGCCAGCCGTGTTGGAGCCTCGCCCGAGTAAAGGACCGGGGTAATCCCCGAGCCCAGGGAGGTGTTGATCACCAGGAGGCCGTCCCCCTGGCCGCGAAGCTCGAAGTAGGGCGTCACCTGCGGAGGCGCGCCAAAGTCCCGCCCAGGCGCAGCAGGTAGGCGGTCTCCCCGCAGCCAGTCACGATCGGGCAATGGCTCCGGAGATCCGGTGCACGCCGCTACGACGGCGACGAGAAGAAAAACCAGGAACAGGGAAGCGCGGTTCATCAGGACCCCGAGACGCAAACTCCACCCTGACAGGTTTCACCATACGTGCAGCAGACGCCAGCACATTCTCAGACTTGATCGAAGTTCCTTGCACGCGTCAAAATTAATTCCTGGGTGCCCTGAATACCAGCGTGATATCTTCGTCCGGGCGCGGAGTTCTCGGTTTACAGATCCCAGACAGCGGAGGACAAACCGATGGCGCAAGTCCGTTTTCTCGTTTCCATCTATGCACTGCTGATAATTGTGTCCGCCGGTTCGACCAACGCCACGGCGCGGGGGACACACTTCATCCTGGAAGGCCAGATCTCTGGCCTCCTCACCGACACGACAGAATTTGGTTCAGCCAACAGCCTGGTCCTCGGCTTCGGCGGCAAGCTCCGTCGGGTCCCGATCATCCGGCTCTACATCACAGGCCAGGTCGGCTATGACCTGTACGACACCCGGCGTACGCGGGTCGCAGCGGACGCTCTGACCAGTCAAGGCGACCTGATCTACGCATTTGGCCCCCGGCTCTACCTGGCCTTCACCCAACGAGCACGGCTGCTCTTCGACGTCATGCTCGGCGGCTACTGGGGCCGCAGCGAGTGGACCATCAACAACATCGAGACCTATAAAGCCGAGGACCAGGGCCTCGCGTTCATCGCTGGCATCGGCTTTCAGTACCGGCTCCTTCGGAACCTCTCCCTTGGACTCCGCTTGGATCGCTGCGAATTCTCCGGGCGGATCAACCGCCGTAACCTGGCAGCGTTCCTCGGATTCCCCGAGGACAGGTCTGAGGCCCTCCTGCCCCGGACCCGGCTCGGGCTGACCATCACCGCCCACTTCTAGGAGGCAAAATGACGGCACGCATCAGCAGCAGCGTAGCCCTGGTAGGCCTCCTCCTCTTCGCCCCATCAGAGCAAGCCCGGAGCGGCGGTAACCTGGTGTTTTCCAACGGCTATGCGGTCTTCGACTACGGGGCCTCCCTCCCGAATCATCCTGCGGAGCCGGTCACCATGGAGGCCCACGCCAGAGCCTCCAACGCTGGGAGCTCAGCGCCCGCAGGTGTCGTCATCCGGGTGGAGTACCCCAGGCCCCTGTTGGCCCTCACGCCGGAGGCCGCCTACGGGACCCTGGTCCTGGACCTCCCCGCAGACGTCCTCCACGTCATGGGTGGGAGCCTCACCGGGGAGGATGGATTTTTCAAGGCCCTGTATTACGAAACAGCGGCTGAAGACAACGCTACGCTCTTCCGAACCGATGCCTGGGATGGCGAGCTCTCATGGCTCCATCCGCCCAACTCAGAGGACGGCGACCTCCGGGTGACCGCGCGGCTGCACATGGTCGACTGGGGCCCCGACGGGGCGGCCGATACGGCAGACGACCGCGTCCGCAACCTCACCGGGGTAACGATCCGCCTCTTCCAAACCCTGGAACCGGTCTCCCTCCCCGGTGGCGAGGACGTCTATTTCCCCGACGACGAGATCTACGTCGGCGGCGAGGTGGTCACCTACTACGACGACGGCTGCAACAACGATCCCACCTTGGATGATTACGACGAGTACTACGATTCCGACGACTCGTACTACTACGGCGAGGACGACTCGGGCTGCGACGGGGACACCTGGGACGACGATGATCAGGACTCGGTGGACGACTCGAGCTGCGATGACGACTGGGACGACAGCGACGATTGGGACGACAGCGACGATTGGGACGACAGCGACGATTGGGACAGCGACTCTGACGAAGACGAATGGGAAGGAGACGACTGGGCCTTATCCCCAAAGCGTATGGACGGCAGGATCAGCGGCATGGCTCTACCAAGCCTGTTGCGGCGAGCCATCCTGGTCAACCGCCGCGCCCTGCGGGTGTGCCTGCCCCTTGCCCTCGGCCTGCTCTTTGTATTGGTACTCAAGGGGATCACCCGGCGACGACGCTACGCGAACACCTAACGACTCTCCGACCAACTCCCGTCGTCATCATCTATACCCACATTGGGAGCCGGGGAGTCGTCATCATCATCGGGCTCCGGTGGCGCGACGGAAGTTTCGTCCGATGGCGCGGCCGCTACGGCTGCGGACAAGAAGGATATGGGACCCAGGTGGAAGGTCCCAGCAGGGATTCGCCCTCGCTTTTCATCGATGTACAGCTCAAGCCGCGTCGCCGCACCATACTTCCGAATAAACCGGCCCACGTCCACGCGGTGCTCCTCCCAGCGGGTGCCCCGATGGTTGACCCGACGGGTCCAGGTATCACCGCTGCGGCTGGTGAGGCGAACGATGATCGGTCCGGGCATCACGTTCAGGGGACCTGGGCGCAACCATAGGGAGAGGATGGGGTGAGCGCGCAGGGACCGGGCCTTCCCCTCGGAAGCCAAGGTCTCGTCTACCCCCTGGGGGCTGCCGTCCGGGGACCTGTGATACTCCACCGCCAGATATCTCGTCGGCTCAGCCTCCGAAGATGTCCAGATCCGCCCCCTGCGAAATTTCACCCGTTTCGAACCGCCAACCGGACCACGACGCCCCCCGAGCCGGTTAGCCTCGGGCATGGAAAAATCGTCTACCACCAGGGCCATGCGGGGGGAAGAGATGGCCCGCCGCCGAAATACGTTCAGGCGGACCTTCTGGCAGTTCTCCGCACCGGCACACATCTCCAGCCAGGTCGGCTCAGGGGACGCGGGGACGTCCAACTCCACCTCCCCCTCCGCGTCGAGACCCCTGAGATGGGCTACGGTCTCGCCCCGGCGCTCCACCCTGAGGTCGATCCCCAACTCCTCCTTTCGTACAAAGGTGCGATCCCATGCCACCTGAATCGGCGAGATCACCGAGGCCCTCTCCTCGGGCCAGAGCATCAGGGATCCCGTGTTGCTCTCCTCACCCTCCACCCGGAAGCTGAAGCTCTTCGCCAACTCGTCCCCGCTCCGGGGCACAGCGACTTCGATGGTGAACCGCCCCCCCCGGCAAGACTTCGGGATGTGATATACCGCCCGATTTCCGTCCTGGGACAGGGTCCCGCCGCAGGGATCCGCTACCAACCGAAACGTCAGGTCTTCGAGACTCGCGTCGACAGGAATCGGGTGGACATCGAGGGTCACCTCGCCGCCGGCCAATCCCAGGTCGGGCCAGGAAGAAATCTGCAGATCCCGGGGACCCCTGGGCTCCGCTGCGAGCGGCATGCCGCGTACGGACCGGGACTGGGCGCCCGAGCGCGCCTCTGTCTCGTTCTCCTCTCCCGAGCACCCGAACGCGACGACTGCCAAGGCCAGAATAATAGAGACCCTCATCCTCACTCCCGCGCCGGCTGGAAGGGAAAGAAGACCCGCTCGATGCCGGTCCGGTAGCATTGGTTTACCACGTCCATGATTCGCTGATACTCGGTCGCTGAGTCAGCTTTGACGCTGATGCCGACCCCGGGGCTGGACGCTTTCAGGCGGCCGAGACGGAGCTCCAACTCATCGAGGCTCCCCACCGGCAGGCCCTCAGCCGACGCGGACCCCTCGGAGGGAAGGTAGAGGAAGATGTCGCCACCCCGGGTGACGTAGACCGTCGGGCGCTTCGCTGTGACCACCGCGCGCGTCTCCGAAGCCTGGGGCAGGACAATGGTGAACGCGTGCTCTCGGGTCTTGAAGGTCGTGGAGATCAGCAGGAAGATCAACAGGATGAACACCACGTCCACCAGGGACGTGATGTCAATGCCGGGCCCTGGCGTCCGGCGGGCTGCTCGACGCAGGTTCATTCCCGGTCACCGCGTGCGGGGAAGAGGGTTTCGAGCATGTCGAGGCCGAACTCCTCGAGGCGCATCGCTATGCGATCGATGCGGGACTCGAGGAAGCGGTGACCCAGAAACGCGGGGATCGCAACGGAGAGGCCGGCGACAGTGGTCAGGAGGGCCTCCCAGATCCCGCCGGCCAGATCGCCAATCTGCGGCTCCACTGAAGACGACACCGCCTGGAAGACCTGCACCATACCCGTTACGGTTCCGAGGAGACCCAGGAGGGGCGCAACGGTCGAGATGGTGGAAAGAAGGCTGATGAACCGCCGCAGGTAGCCAATCTCCATGAGACCGGCCTCCTCCATGCGTTCCTTCACGTCAGCGCGGTTGCCCCCAGCGGCCCGAAGGCCCGCTGTGACCATAGCGGCCAGGGGAGACGGGGTCTTGTCGGCAAGCGACAGGGCCGCGTCCTCCTGGCCCTCTCGGATCAGCTCCATGAGGGAGCGGGCCGCCTGCGAAGGAAAAACGCGGGAGGCACGGGTCGCCCAGAGCCGCTCGATGAACACGGTCAGGGCCAGAACGGAAGCACCCACGAGAACCGCGATCAGCGGGCCGCCCTTGGCCAGGGTGTTGAAAAACTCCATAGCGCCTCGTCTCCTTGTCTCCTTCCTGTAGCCAGGGGGGGCGACGGCGGCGGATCAGCCGCCGTTCACCGGAAGGAACACATCGAAGGTCGTTCCCTTCCCTGCCTCTGAATGAAAATCGATGCTGCCATCGTGATCGTCAACAATTTTCTTCACGATCGCCAAACCGAGGCCGGATCCGTCACGCTTGCCGCTGGTCACAAAGGACTCGAAGAGGCGGTGACGGATCTCCTCGGGAACCCCGCCGCCCGTGTCGGAGAACCGGAACAAGACCCGGTCCGTCCCCGCCGCGGCTACCTCGATGCGGAAGGTGCCACCGTCAGGCATCGCCTCCCGCGCGTTACGAGCCAGATTGAAGACGAGTCGGCGGAGCTTGCCCTCGTCCACCTTGATCTTCCCCTTGTAGGAGCAGTCGACCTCCATGGTCACCGGGAAGCCCTCGAACTCGTACTGGAGCTGCTCCCGCAGGTCAGCGAAGAGGCGATCTACAAAGATGGGCCGCTTGAGCATCTCCGCGTCGCCCCGCGCGAAGGCCAGGACCTCTCCGGTCATGGAGGAGAGGTGCTTGAACTGCTTGATGACCAGCCGGGTGTACTCGGCACGCCGGGCCGGCTCCTTCTCGTCCTGCATCATCTGCACGTATCCGGAGATCACGGTCATGGGGGTCTTGAAGTCGTGGATGATCCCCGAGAGGGTCTTCCCCAGGACCGCCAGATTCTTTGCCTGGATCAGCTCCTGCTGACGCCGGAAGCGGTTCACAGCGCGACCTACCTGGCTGGCCAGGAAACCGATGAGCTTCCGATCATCGGAGGAGTAGTTGGCCGAAAGCCGCTTGGGGTTGCCCAACGCCAGAACCCCCACTGGACGACCCTCGAGGCCGGGTACCGGGACGCAAATGGCCACCCGGACTTCCACGTCCAACTCCGGATGGAGGGGACGCAAAGACGCTTCCTGATTCTCCTTGTCCACGGCCTGCTCCTGCCCCGAGCGAAGCACCTCGCCCATAACGCCGCCCACCAGCGCGTTCTTAAGCTTCCGCACCTCGCCGCCCCGCTCCGTGTAGAAAAGGTCGTAGCCGGTCTCTTGTCTGATCAGGAGCGCACCGGTCTCGGAGATGACCAACTCGGTGCAGAATGCCAGAATCCGCTCCATGAGGATGTCGAGATCCATGGTGGAGGTGACCTCGGTCTCGATGCGGTACAGGAGTTCGAGGCGCTCGTAGTTCCGTTGAAGGCGGTCCTGCGCATCCCGGAGCTGGATGTTGGTCCCCATAACGTCGGAGAACAGCTTCGCGTTCTCCACCGCAATGGCCGCCTGACTGGTCATGGACGCGAGGAGATGCTGGTCCTCGACCGTGAAGTACCCATCCCCCTTCTTGTTGATCACCTGGGCTACGCCCACGATCCGGCCCCGGGGGGTTCGCATGGGCTGGCAGAGCATCGAGCGGGTGCGATAGCCTGTGAGCTTGTCCACATGGGGGTTGAACCGCGCGTCCCGGTACGCGTCCTTGAGGATAACGCCCTTTCCCGAACGCGCCGCCCATCCCGCAATCCCCTCACCCAACTCCAGGATGATCTCCTCGACCTTGCCGCCCACGGTCACCTTGCTATGGAGCTTGCGATCCCGCTCATTCACCACGTAGAGGGTGGCCCGATCAGCGTCGAGGAGGCTGGTGATCTGCAACGTGATCGTGTGCAGCACGTCGTCCAGGTTGAGGCTCTCTCCGAGGGCCGTTCCCATCTCCTGGAGGGTCGCCAGGCGCCGCTCCAGGGTCATTATTCGCTCAGAGAGCGACGCTACCTTCTTTTCCAGGCTCTCGCTCATCCCTTCCTCATCTCGTCCACCTCGGCCCAGTTGTTACCCCATCCCAGCTCCACCGTGAGGGGCACGGTCAGCTCCGCGGCCCCCTCCATGGCCTGGATCACAACTTCCCGGGTCGCGTCGAGTTGCGTCCGCGGCAGCTCGAAGATCAGCTCATCGTGGACCTGCAACAGCACCTCCGCGTCCAGGCCCGCTGCTGCCAGATCCCTCTCGCAGGCGAGCATGGCCAGCTTCACCACGTCCGCAGCGGAACCCTGGACCGGTGTGTTTACCGCCATACGCTCCGCTGCTGCCCGGGCATTGTGATTCTTGCTGCCAAGGTCCGGGAGGGGCCGCCGCCGCCCCAGGAGGGTCTCAACCCAGCCCCGATCCCGTGCCATTTCAAGGGTCATGTCCTTCCAGTCCCGGACCCCCGGATACCGGTTAAAGTACCGGTTGATGAAGGCCTTCGCCTCCCTGTTGGACATCTTCAATTCCCGGGCCAGACGGAACGCACTCATGCCGTAGAGCACGCCGAAGTTGATCGTCTTCGCTACGACACGCATCTCCGAGGAGACAGCGCTCGGCGCTACGGAGAACAGCTCGCTGGCTGTACGAGTATGAATGTCCTGGCCTTCCCGGAACGCGTCCAGGAGCTGTGTATCCCCGGAGAGATGGGCCATGATCCGCAGCTCGATCTGTGAGTAGTCCGCGGCCAGGAAGCAGCGGCCCTCCGAGGGAATAAAGGCGCGGCGGATCCGACGCCCGTCTTTGGAACGAACCGGGATGTTCTGGAGGTTGGGCTTCTCACTGGAGAGGCGACCCGTGGCCGCGGAGGTCTGACTGAATGAGGTATGGAGGCGGCCTGTGCGGGGATTCACGAGCTTCGGCAACGCGTCCACGTAGGTGGACTGGAGCTTTGCCACCCCCCTGTACTCCAACACACGGGCTGGCAGGGGGTGAAGGTCCCGCAGCTCCTCCAAGACCGCAACATTGGTGGAGTAGCCCGTCTTGGTCTTGCGCTTCGTGGGCAGGCCGAGACTGTTGAAGAGGATGTCCCCGAGCTGCTGGGTGGAGTTCACGTTGAAGGGCCGCCCCGCCAGCTCGTGGATCTCCCTCTCGAGGGCCACGAGGCGCTTGCGGAAGCCCACTGACATCTCCTCGAGGATAGCAGGTGCCAGGCCGATGCCGCGGATCTCCATGTCCGCAAGGAGCTCGGAGATCGGCAACTCGACGTCTCGGAAAAGGCGGTCAAAGGGCTGCCCCTTCATGCGCTTGCCGAAGTCCTGCGCCAAGCGCCAAGTGATCCACGCATCCTCACCCGCGTAGCGGGCGGCCTCGCCGATGGGCACGTCCTGGAACCCGACCTGGACACCGCCGCGGGTGGTGACCTCCCGGAAGCTTACCATGGGCCAGCCGAGGTGATCCGCAGCCAACGCGTCGAGACCGTGGCGCTTGCGTGCTGGATCCAGGAGGGTCGAGGCGATGAGCGTGTCAAAGGCCAGGCCCGCCACAGCGTAGCCGTTGATGCGCAGCACCACTATGTCGTACTTAAAGTTCTGGCCGATCTTGCCCCGGGCCGGATCCGCCAGAAGAGGCATTAACGCATCCCGCACCTGTTCAGCGGGGAGCTGCCGCCCGGCCCGGTGCCCCACCGGGACGTACCAGATCCTATCCTCCGCTGTGCAAAAGGAGAGGCCCACCAGGTCCGCCTCCGTGGCCCGCAGGGACGTGGTCTCCGTGTCCACGGCGAAGACATCGACAGCGGCTAGGGCGAGGACCAGATCCTCCATGGCCGCTGCGTCAGTGACCACGGTGACGGGGGGCATGGCCTCCCGCTGCATCTCCGCTGTGGACGCTACGGACTCGTCGGAGGGTGGAATGACCTGCTTGATCATCGACCGAAACTCCAACTCCTCCAGGAGGGGAAGCAGGGTCTCGCTGTCCCTGCCCGTAGGCCGGAGCCAATCGAAGCCCGGGGGCAACTCTAGATCCTCCCGCA